>JAPPKD010000285.1 GCA_028820215.1 Spirochaetaceae bacterium
ACCCCCTCCTATATCTCATTGCCATCATTGCACTTGGAACACCGCAATTGGCTCCTATGAAGCTGACAGCGAACGTGGTTCGGCAGCCCCTGTCTGTATGATCCATGGATGGATCGAATCCGCGAAGGTCGTGCGCAGTGACCGGCGACCATGACCCGCTCGCCGGGGTGCGCGAGGGCTACGATCGGTGGTCGGCGGTCTACGACCACGATGCCAACCCGCTGCAAGCCCTGGAGGAGCCACGCGTCCGCGAAGCGCTCGGCGACGCGAGGGGGCGGGACGTGCTGGACCTCGGATGCGGAACCGGCCGGCACACCGCGTGGCTCGTCGAGGCGGGCGCCCGGACCACGGCGGTCGACTTCTCGGCGGGGATGCTGGAGCAGGCCCGGGCGAGGGTCGCCACCGGCGACGTCCGCTTCGTCACCCACGACCTGCACGAGCCGCTGCCCTTCCGGGACACGTCGTTCGATGCGGTGGTGAGCGGACTCGTCCTCGAGCACCTCCGGGATCTCCACGCATTCTTCGCCGAGGCCCATCGGGTCCTGCGCCCGGCCGGGCGCGCAATCGTATCCGCGATGCACCCGGCGATGTTCCTGCGCGGGAGCCAGGCGCGCTTTACCGACCCCGTCTCCGGGGAGGTGGTCATGCCGGGCAGCCTTCCTCATCGGATCGGAGAGATCGTCATGGCGGCAGTCGGCGCGGGATTCTCCCTGTGCGGTGTGGGGGAGTACGCCCCGGATGCCGACTTCGCCGGCCGCTACCCGCGCGCCGAACGCTACGTGGGCTGGCCGATGCTGGTGGTGCTCGACATGCGGCGGGCAGCGATCACGACTCCCTGAGACGGCTGTTGGGAAAGGCAGCCCGCGCTCAGCGGCCCTTGCGGGACTGCTCGGCCTCCGCCGCTTCCCGGCGCGCCAGGATGCGCAGAATCTGCAGGGTGGTGCGCGCGTCTTCCAGGGCCGCGGGAACGTCCGGCGCGGCGATTCCCTCCCGCGTGCGCGCCCCGGTCAGCTCGATCCACTCGGCACCGGTGCCGGCCGTGGTCTCCGTGTAGCGCCGCATCAGGCAGCCCCAGTCGGGAGCCGGGAGCTTCTTCAGTCCGTGGCGCTCGGCGGTCTGAGCCAGCATGCGCATGTGGCGGGCGGCGCTGTAGCCCACCACCAGTTTTGCCGCGGCCAGCAACTCCACCAGCTCACCGTACACGGTTCGAAATGGGCCTGCAGGCCCCTCGCTCGCGCCGCTGCCGGCCGGCCGGCGCGAAGAATCGAGCCGTACCACCCCGGTGGTATCGAGCACCGCCGTTTCCACGACCTCCTCCCGGACCCCGCTCCCCGCAGTGAGGGTGCTGACCACCAACACGTCACTACGGTCGAGCAGTTCGGACAGCTCGCCCAGATCCACCAACTGGTCCGCGCGTGTACGGGTCCGGACCTCCCGCGGGGCAGGCTTCGCGCCGCTGCCGCGTCCCTGGAGGGCTGATCGCCTTCCGAGCTTCCAACCGACGGCGCCGGCTCCGTACAGTGCCAGCGCCAGCACCACGGCGACGATGACCCAGCCCCCCGGACTCATGGTCGTCCCAACCTCACGCCGCGAGTCCGGCGAACAGCGCCTTGATGTAGCCGATCGAGTAGGCGAGCGCCTGGTGGGCGCTGTCGCCGTCGCCTTCGATCGGCTGCAGGTGGTCGGGATTCAGGCAGCCGTCGAAGCCCACTCGCGCCAGCTCGCCCACGATCCGGGCCATGTTCATGTCGCCGTCGTCGAGCAGCACCTCCTCGAATCCGCCGGCCGTCGCCAGATTGCCCCGAACGTTGCGCAGGTGCAGGGTGAAGATCCGACCCTTGCGGCCGAACAGGTTGATCTCGTCCATCACCAGCGGCGGACCTCCCGCCTCGGCACGGGTACCGCAGCAGTACAGGTAGCCCACGTTCGGGCTCGGGAACGTGTCGATCACCCGGTGGAAGCCCAGGGTGCCGAGGGGCGTGTCGGGCAGCGGCGTGTCCGAGGGGTGAATGGCCAGGCGGATGCCGTACTCGTCGGCGATCGGCACCAGCTTCTCGTAGACCGCGCAGAAACGGTCCCACCATGCCTCCAGTCTCTCGTGCGTGGCCGGATCGGGGTCGCCCGGCCCCAGGTCACGGCTCTCGCCACGCGACCGGTAGCCGCCTCGGTGCAAGGACTCGTATCTCAGCAGCCGGTGGTTGAAGGTGTCGCCGGCGAAGCGCTGGCGGGCGATCGGGACGCCGGCGTCGGCGAACACGCGCAGCGCCCGGCAGGTGTTCTCGAGCTCGCGCGCGGCGCCGTCACGGCCCAGCATGAACTCGTCGGTGATGTCCGGCAGCGTCACGCGGTTGAAGCTCAAGCCGTACGGCCGCAGCTTGCGCACCAGCGCGGTGAGCGCGTCCGCGTCCGGATAGCCCTGCTCCGCCACGCCGGGAAAGAAGGCCCCGCGGCCCATGTCGATCGCTTCCGCGCCAAGCTGCGTCACCGTACGGAGATACCCGTCGGAAAGGTCGTTGCCCCAGACCGCCACCCGCATCATGGGGCTATCGTACGGCGGGAGACGTGCCGTGGGATACCCTGCAACGATCCGATGACACGTTACTGCCGTCCCGCAGGATTCCTGCCGATCGCATCTTGATGCATGATGATTGATGCGGCAGGATGCCGGCCAATGCGAACGACGCTCGACATCGACGAAGATCTGCTGATGGCCGCCAAGGAGATCGCCAAGCGGGAACGCCGCTCGGCGGGGTCGGTGGTGTCCGACTTCGCGCGGCTCGGCATGTCCGCGGCCAACCACGACGAACGGGCCGACGAAGGCGCGGCGGAGTTCGGGTTCCGGCCGTTCCCGTCACGGGGCGGCGTCGTGACCAATGAACTCATCGACCGGTTGCGCGAGCAGACAGGTGACTGATGCGCGCGTTGCTGGATGTCAACGTGCTGATCGCGCTGCTGGACGCCGATCACGTCCATCATGACGCTGCGCGGATGTGGTTGAAGGAGCATATCGGGCTCGGCTGGGCCTCATGTCCCATCACTCAGAACGGGGTGCTGCGAATCATGTCGCAGACCAGCTACCCGAACAGCGTGACGCCGGGTGCGGTCGCCCACCGCCTGCGCACCGCCACGCAGGCCCGGCATCATCAGTTCTGGCCCGACTCCGTGAGCCTGATCCGCCCTTCCGTGCTGAAGCCGGAGCAGGCGATGACGTCGAAGCAGATTACCGACCTGTACCTGCTGGCGTTGGCCGTCTCCAGAGGAGGGCGTCTCGTGACCTTTGATGTGCGCATCTCGTCCGCGTCCGTCGTTGGTGCGGACCACCGGCACCTGTGCGCGATCCACGATGGCTGACCTTCGTACGCCACGCCTTGTCGTGGCCGTAGCGCTCGCCGCGATCCTGGTTGGTGTCGCCGGCGCACAGGATGCGCCACGGGTGGACGACCTGCTTGCCGCCGTCGAACGTGGCGACGCCGACGCCCAGTGGCAGCTCGGGGATGCCTACCACCACGGCCGGGGCGTGACGCAGGACGATGCCGAGGCGCTCCGGCTGTACCGTGCCGCGGCCGAGCAGGGCAGCCCCGCGGGCCAGTGGCGGCTCGGCAACGCGTATTACTACGGATGGGGAGTGGCTCGGGACCGGGCCGAGGCGGTGCGGTGGTACGGGATCGCGGCTGAGCAGGGCAGCGCCGAAGGCCAGTGGCGCCTGGGGAACGCGTACTTCCACGGGTTGGGAGTGACCCGGGACCACGCCGAGGCTGTCCGGTGGTACCGGGCCTCCGCCGAGCAGGGATCGCCGGAGGGGCAGTGGCGGCTCGGACTCGCCCACTTCCTGGGGCACGGCGTCGCGCAGGACTTCGCGGAGGCGGCGCGGTGGTACCGGGCCGCGGCCGAGCAGGGCAACGCCGAGAGTCAGTGGCGGCTCGGCAGCGCGTACTACTTCGGCACGGGAGTGGCGCAGGACTTCGCGGAGGCAGTGAGGTGGCTCCGTGCCTCCGCCGGGCAGGGAAGCGCCGAGGGCCAATGGCGCTTGGGGAACGCGTACCATTTCGGCCGTGGCGTGGAGCAGGACCGTGCGGAGGCGGCGCGGTGGTACCGGGCGGCGGCCGAGCAGGAGAGTGCCGAGGGCCAATGGCGGCTCGGCAGCGCGTATCACTTCGGCGCCGGAGTGCCGCAGGACCACGCGGAGGCGGTGCGGTGGTACCGGGCGGCGGCCGAGCAGGGGAACGCCGAGGGGCAGTGGCGGCTCGGCACGCGGTACGCCACGGGCCGGGGAGTGCCGCTGGACCACGTGGCCGCCTATGCGTGGCTCAACCTTGCCGCCGCGCAGGGCCACGAGGAGGCAGCCGGCAGCCGTGACGGGCTGGCCGAGTCGATGACCGCCGAGCAGGTCGCGGAGGCGCAGCGCATGGCGCGGGAGCTGTGGGGCAGAATCGCGGGAGACGTACCGGCGGCTCCGTGACCGCGTGCGGTACGATTCGGGGATGAGGACGCGATGGCGGTAAGTCTCTGTTATCCGGCCGGCCGGCCGGCGTCGACCGGAGCGGGTCAGCGCGGCGTGGTCGACCGGGCCGCCGAAGACCTGGGCCTGAACTCGCTGCGCACCCGGTTCGAGTTGCCGTCGGAGTTCCTGTACGAGCTCAGCACCGACCCGGAGACCATCCGCTATCGCCAGGAGGTGCTGGCCGACGCGGTCGCCTCCGGCGAGCTGCGCACGCTCTTCGCGCAGCTCCAGCCGATGCTGCACGAACTGGCCTACTTCACGAAGACCCGCACGGAGCAGAGCTCGCCGCTGCAGCAGGCGGTGTGGCGGCTGGGCGAGCTGGAGACCTACGTGGCGTGCCTGACGGCGCTGGGCGAGGCGGCGGCGCAGCCGGGCGTGCGCTCGGCGGGGATGCGGGCGCTGGCCGAGTTCGTCCGCGAACGGCAGCAGGACGAGGTGTACCAGCGCCTGGAGGCCGAGCTGCCGGCGCTGCGGGGCGGACTGAAGCGGCGCGCGAGCATCACGATCGGCATCAACCTGGACTCGCAGCTCCGCCCGTCGGAGGCGACGCTGCTGCGCGTCCACGACCGCAAGTTCGAGGACACGCCCCTGCTCACCCGCCTGTTCGGCGTCTCCAACCCGTTCCGGCCGCTGACCAAGGTGCACCGCACGTCGGCGATGGCGCCGCTGCTCGGCGAGCTGGACCGGGTCATCGGCGCGGTGGCGCGCCCGCTGGCCAAGGCGCTGGGGCAGTTCGTTCAGCTTCAGGTCCGGGACGTGCTGCCGCTGGAGCAGGAGATCCGTTTCTACCTGGGCGGCGCGCGGCTGGTGCTGGCGCTGCAGGAGCGCGGCATGCCGACCTGCATGCCGGAGCTGGCGCCGGCCGGCGCGCGGCGGTCGCTGGCGCGCGAGCTGTACGACGTCTCCCTGGCTCTGAACGGAGCCCAGGACGAGCCCGCGCGCACCGTGGTCCGCAATGACCTGGACGCGGACGATCGAGGGCGCATCGCCATCCTGACCGGGCCGAACCAGGGCGGGAAAACCACGTACGTGCGCGCCGTGGGCGTCATGCACGTGCTGGCGCAGGCCGGGCTGCACGTGGCCGCCCGAGAGGCGGTGATCAGTCCGGCCGACCGGGTGATCACCCATTTCCCGGCGGAAGAGGGCAACGGCATCGAGGGTGGCAGGCTGGCGGAGGAGGCGCGGCGCCTGGGCGCGATGTTCGGCGACGCCTCCGAGCAGAGCATCGTGCTGTGCAACGAGTCGCTGTCCAGCACCAGCCCGAGCGAGAGCCTGTACCTGGCCGAGGACGTGGTGCGCGCGCTGCGGCTGCTGGGCGCGCGGGCGATCTTCGCCACGCACCTGCACGAGCTGGGCGAGCGGCTGGAGCGGATCAATGCGGAGGTGGACGGCGGCAGCCTGGTGGTGAGCCTGGTCGCGGGCATCGCCGCGGACGGTGACGGCGCCGACGGCGCGCAGGCCCGGATGCGCCGTACCTACCGCATCGCCCCCGGCCCGCCGGTCGGCTCGAGCTACGCGCGCGACATCGCCGACCGCTACGAGATCAGCTTCGAGCGGCTGCGGCCGAAGATACTGGCTCGCCGCGGGGAGCCGGCGGAGTCTCCTCCGGGAGACAACGGGCGATGAGCCGCTGAGTGCCGGCGTCGTAGAGGTTGCCTGACCGCACCCGCACGGCGAGCCGCTGTCCCGGCCGCGGGGGCTGCGGTCCGCCGTAGCGCGCGACCAGCTCCTGCCATCCGTCGCCCAGGCGCAGATGCAGCACGCTGGCAGCGCCCTCCGGCTGTGCCGCGGTCACCTCGACCTGCAGCACGCCGGCGGTGTCATGGGACGCCGGGTCCAGCACCGCGACGTTCTCGGCGCGGATGTCCATCACTACCCGCTGGCCGGGGAACAGCGACCCGTCGGGGGAGAAGGGGACCGCCTGGGAGGTGCTGCCTTCGGGTTGCAGGGCCAGAGCGCCGTCGGCCGCGGAGACGATCTCGCCGCGCAGCAGCGCGCCGCCATGCGCGCCGAACAGTGCGGCCACCGGCACGGTCGCGGGCGTCCGGTAGAGCTCCGCGGGCCGGCCGACCTGGTGGATCTCGCCCGAGAACATCGCGGCGACGCGATCGCCGAGCGCCATCGCCTCCGCCACGTCGTGGGTGACGTAGAGCGTGGTGGCGCCGATGCGCCGGTGGAGCTGCTTGAGCTCGGTGCGGAGCTGGACGCGCAGCTTGGGATCGACGTTGGACAGCGGCTCGTCGAGCAGCAACACCTGCGGCTGCTTTACCAGTGCCCGCGCGATCGCAACACGCTGCTGCTGGCCGCCCGACAGCTCCTTGGGATAGCGCTGCTCCAGACCGATCAGTTCCACCACGTCCAGCGCCTGACGGACCGCCTTGCCGATCCGGCCCCGCCCGGCGCGCCGGATCTGCAGCGGAAACGCGATGTTCTGCGCCACCGTCATGTGCGGGTAGAGCGCGTACGACTGGAACACCATGCCGACGCGCCGCCTGGCCGGCGCGACGTCGATCTGCCGCGGCTCGCTGAATACGGCTTCGCCGCCGATCAGGATCTCGCCCAGCACCGGCTGCTCCAGCCCGGCAATGGCGCGCAGCATGGTCGTCTTGCCGCAGCCGGAGGCGCCCACGACGACCAGGAACTCGCCTTCCTCTACGTGGAGGGTCACGCCATGCGTGGCGATCACGTCGCCGTACTGGACGGTGACGTGGCGTACGGTGATGTCAGCCACGAGCCGGGATGGTACCACCCCGAGCGACGGCCGCCGACCGGCGGAAAATGTGCGACGCTGTCACGGCGGCAACACCCGCACCGGAGGATCCCTGCCCATGTTGATCGTCGACTCGCACCTCGACATCGCGTACAACGCGCTCGACTGGAATCGCGACCTGACGCAGAGCATCACGGCGATCCGCGACGCGGAAGCCGGCATGGGCCAAAAGGGCCGGGGAGCCGGCGTGGTCTGCTTCGAGGAACTGCGCCGCGGCGGGATCGGCCTGATCTTCGTCACCGTGCACTGCCGGCTGGCCTCGCTGGGCAGGCGGTTCGCGGGCGTGCGCACGCAGGACATCGCCTATGCCAGGGCGATGGGGGAGCTTGCCTACTACCGGCTGATGGCCTCACGCGGAGTCCTGCGGCAGATCCGCGACCGCGCAGGGCTCGACGCCCACCTGGCGGAGTGGGAGCGAGACCCGCAGCAGGCGCCGATCGGCTTCGTGCTGACCATGGAGGGGGCGGACCCGATCGTCGGCCCGGAGCAGGTCGGCGAGTGGTGGGACAATGGGCTGCGCATCGTCAGCCTCGTCCACTACGGCATCAGCTCGTACTCCCATGGGACGCAGGCGCCGGGAGGCCTGACCGAGCGGGGCGGTCCGATGCTGGACGCGCTCGAGCGCGCCGGGATGCTGCTGGACGTGAGCCACCTGGCCGAGCAGGCGTTCTGGGAGGCGCTGGACAGGTTCGGCGGGCAGGTTCTGGCGACCCACAACTGCTGCCGGGCGCTGTGCGACCACGACCGGCAACTGGACGACGATCAGATCCGGGCGCTGGCCGCGCGCGGCGGGGTGATCGGCACCGCGCTTGACGACTGGATGCTGTCGCCGCTCTGGGACCCGGAGGCGATGGACAACACCGGCATCGCGCTGGCCACGGTCGCCGACCACATCGACCATATCTGCCAGGTCACCGGCAGTTGCGAGCATGCCGCGATCGGCACGGACCTTGACGGCGGCTACGGAAGGGAGCAATCTCCTGCCGACCTGTACACCATCGCTGACGTGCGCAAGGTGGCGGGAATCCTCAGGGAGCGCGGCTACGGCGACGCGGATGTCGCGAACGTCATGCACGGCAACTGGGTGCGCTTGCTGCGCTCCTCCTGGAGTCAAGGTACCGCATGAATCTCGTCGACACCGGTTTCGTTCTGATCTGCTCGGCCCTCGTGTTCCTGATGACACCGGGTCTGGCCTTCTTCTATGGCGGCCTGGTCGGCCGCCACAACACCCTGACGATCATGGCCCAGAACCTGATCTCGCTCGGGGTCGTCACCGTCGTCTGGATCGTGCTGGGGTTCTCCCTGGCGTTCGGCGACAGCATCGGCGGCATCTTCGGGGACCTCAGGTACGGGCTGTTCAAGATCGAAGTGGACGACGTGTTCCCCGGCACGACGATCCCGACCTGGACGTTCTTCCTGTTCCAGATGATGTTCGCGGTGATCACGCCGGCGCTCATCACCGGCGCCTTCGTCGACCGGTTCCGGTTCTCCAGCTACCTGATCTTCATTTCGGTCTGGAGCCTGGTGGTCTACTCGGTCCTGGCCCATTCCGTGTGGGGCGACGGCCTGCTCGCCAGGCTGGGGGCAATCGACTTCGCCGGCGGCACGGTCGTGCACATCTCGGCCGGCATGGCGGCGCTCGCCACCATCGCCGTGCTGGGCAAGCGCCACACGCGGACCGCCCCGCACGACGTCCGCTTCGTCGCCCTGGGCGCGGCGCTGCTGTGGTTCGGCTGGTTCGGCTTCAACGGCGGCAGCGCGCTGTCACCCAACGAGATCGCCTCGATCGCCTTCCTCAACACCGACATCTCGGCATCGACGGCGATGGTGGTGTGGATGCTCATGTCGTGGCTGCACAAGGGGAAGCCCAGCATCATCGGCGCGCTCACCGGCGCGATCGCCGGACTGATCGCGATCACCCCCGCGGCCGGCTACGTGACGCCGGGGTCGGCGGCGATCATCGGCGTGCTGGCCGGCGCGGTCTGCTACGGCGCCGTGCTGTTCAAGGAGCGCATGGACTGGGACGACGCCTTGGACGTGTGGGCCGTGCACGGCGTCGGCGGGGTGCTGGGATCGATCCTGACCGGAGTCTTCGCCTCGCCCAAGACCGGGGCGCCACCCGGGCTGATCTTCGGCGAGACGGGACTGTTCTTCGCTAATCTCGGCGCCACGGTGATCAGCATGGTCTACGCGTTCGCGATGACCTGGATCGTCCTGAAGGTGATCGGCTGGATCAAGCGGCTGAAGCCGGAGACCGACGAACTGGAGGCCGGTCTGGACCTGACCTTCCACGGGGAGCGCGCCCTGGACCACGACTGAGTCGGGCGCGCGGTTGACGGACCACGCGCGGCTGCTCAGGGTTGGCTTGGAGGCACGATCATGTCAGAGAACGTAACTCATGCCGGCAAGGCGGTTCAGGGCTTGGCCGGGGTACTGACGGCCCTGACGGTGCTCGCCACGGTGGTCTTCACGCTGCTCGGCATTTTCGGCGTGGTCGACATGAAGGCAGTGCGGACCGAGGGATTCGCGCTGGCGTACGTGGTCGGGGTGGGGACGTTCGCGCTGAGTCCATTGGTTGCGGTCGGCGTCGTCGCCGTCGGTATGGGCAGCGCGATCGGCATCATCGCCATCGGTGCCGGGTCCGCGCGCGGCATCGTCGCGATCAGCGGAGACGATGCGGGCGGCATCATCGCCATCAGCGCCGGCGGGCGGGCGTCCGGCCTCCTCATCGGCATCGGCGACGAAGCCAAGGGGCTCATCGCGATCGCCTACTCGGGCAGAACGGCCGGCCCCTTCGCGCGCTGGCCCCCATGGTCGGCCGCAGGGTCCGCGATAGACTGACCCGGGAAAGTCGTCGGTCTACGACGGCAGGATTTCCGCCAGTACGTCGTCCGTGGTCGCCACCCGACCGAATACGCGGGCGTGCATGAGCAGCGCGTCCCGGTGTGCCCGCGCGGTGTAGGTGGCGCAAGCGTCTTCGCAGATCAGCGAGTGGTAGCCGAGCTCGGCTGCGACGCGTGCCGTGCCGTGCACGCACATGTCCGTGGCGATCCCGACGGTCACGACGTCGCGCACGCCCATATTGCGCAGCGCGTGGTCGAGGATCGAGGCGTTGAACGCGCCGGAGGTCAGCTTGTCGACCGCCAGCTCGTCCTCCCGCGGGGCGAGCGCCGGCATCACGTCGTACGCGGCCGTGCCGCGGTACCGCGAGACTGGCGCCCGCCCTACGTGTCGCCGGAGGCGCGCGGTGAGCTCGTCGCCATGCGGAGTGATCGCCCCGTTGCGCGTGTACACGACACGTCTCCCGTGCTCCCGGAACGAGTCCAGCAGCCGGCGGATGTTCGGCACCACCAAGTCGGCGATCCTGCCGTTCCAGTAGGCCGCGATCTCCGGAAACCTGGCCCCGATCCGGCTCTCGGGATCGATGGTCCCGTCGCTTCCCTGCATGTCGACCACCAGCAACGCGGTCGCGTCGGGGTCGAGGCGGAAGTCGGTGCCGATCAGATCGAACGGCCACTCGGGGTCGTGCTCTTGGGCGAGCCAGCTCATGGCGCTCCTCCGGTCGGCGTTGCAGCGACCACGGTACCAAGCGAGTCCGAAGCATGCCAGATGACGGCGAACCGCGCTTGAAACGGCAGGGTCGATCTCGTACGGTCGGGTCCACTCTCGCAACATCACCGATCACGGACAGGAGGGACTCGGGATGAACAGAAGAACACTTTTCCTCATGCTCTCGGCCGCGCTTGCGGTATCGATCGCGCCGTTTGCGGTTGCCACCGGAGAAGGCGAGGCGGCTTCGGACGAACCGGTCACGATCACGATGTGGGTGCAGAACTACAACGGCACCGAGTCGCCGATCGAGGAGATCTCCACGATGTTCGCCGAGCTCTACGCTCAGGCCGAGGAAATGTTCAACGTCGACATCGTCGAGGAGTATCAGCTCGGCTACGGCGAGTACCGGGACAAACTGGTCGCGACCGCGCAGGCGGATGCCCTGCCCGAGATCGTCAGCGTCGACAACTCGTGGTTTCCCGAGATGATTCGCCTGGGAGCGCTGCAGCCGCTGGACGACTTCTGGTCGGATGCGGATCGACAGGATTTCTTTCCCGGAACCATCAGCCATGCCATCGGGCCGGACGGCAAGATCTACGCGCTGTGGTTCTGGACCGATACCTACCTGATCTATTACCGCGCGGACCTGTTCGAGGCGGCGGGCATCGATCCGTTGCCGGTCGATCGAGCGCTCACGTGGGATGAGTTCACGGAGACCGCCATGAAGCTCAACACGGGCGACGTGACCGGCTTCATGTTCCCGGCCGCGCGGTGGGCGGGCGCCAGCACCGGCATGCTCGGGATGTTCTGGGGCCAGGGCGGACTCCTGTTCGATGACGCGGGAGACTTCGTGCTCGGTAATCCGGACAACCGCCAGGCCATGATCGACGTGCTGCAGTGGTACCACGACCTGATCTACACGCACGGCGTATCGACCAGGGAGTCGGCCGACTGGAAGGGCGGAGCCCCTCCGCAGGCGTTCCTGGACGGCAAGGTGGCGATGTACCTCGGCGGCACGTGGCAGGTCGGAGCGATCGCCGACGGCGCTCCCGCCATCTACGAGCACCTGGCGGCCGGGTTCCTGCCGCAGGAAGCCGGTGCGAATCCGGCCGCCCGCAACGGCGGCTTCGGGTACGGGATCGCCACCGACGATCCGGTCAAGAAGGAAAAGGCGTGGCAGGTGCTGGAGTTCATCACCAGGGCCGATGCGATGGCTCAGAACGCCAGTGCCATCAGCTCCTTCCCGACGCGCAAGAGCGCGTTCGACTCCGCCAAGTACCGGCCCTCGCCGATCTCCCCCGCGGCGCTCGGGCAGTTGGACTCAGCGCGCCCCACGCCGAAGTCGCCACTCTGAGCCAATTGCGGTGTTCCAAGTGCAATGATGGCAATGAGATATAGGAGGGGG
>JAPPKD010000251.1 GCA_028820215.1 Spirochaetaceae bacterium
GACGCTGCTGCTCCAGCCGACAGCCCAGCGCGTCGATCATCTGCTCGCTCTTGTGTAGCGAGATCTTGCCCGTGCCGTCGGGACGACCTTGACGAGCTGGTTCGGCTCGAGGATGCGGGCAGCGATGTGACGGTCCAGGGATTGGCGGACTCGGGCGGTCGCAAGCACGTGGCGGTCGCAGGCGTTGCGGGCATGGCCGCGTATCGCGGCGCGTGCGAGGTCGAGGCCCCCCCGCGCCACTGGTGCTCGACGGGGAGTGGCGGTTTGGCTTGATCCCCACGCTGGACAACCGGTGGGGCGACTTCCGCCTGCCGGTCACCGGCCGGCTCATCGGGCCCGAGGCTCGGCGCTTCCGGTACCGCGAAGAGCAGAGTACGGCCGGGACCGATCTGAGCTGGCACACCGCGGGATTCGATGACAGCCACTGGCAGGACTACCTCTACTCGGAGGGTCCCTTCGCGCACAGCCTGGGACCGTTCCGGCCCGGCTCGGAACCTGCGGAGATCGAGAACGGCGCGGTGCGGCTGGACGCCGACCACGTCGTCGATGGCCGGACGCATCGCTGGCAGCCGTTTGCCTTCTCGCCCCGCTACGGCCATCGGCACTCCACGCCCGGCGATCCCGACCGCCGCAGCTTCGAGGGCGTCCCGGAGGAGTACATCGTCTTCCCGCCGAGCGTGGAGGATGGGGATGGCGCGGGCGGCCATGTGCGCTACCTGCTGGCCAGGGTCGTCGCGCCCGCTGCGGGTCCGTGGGACCTGCTTATCGGCGGCGTCGACGGCGCGGCCCTCGGCGTGTGGCTGGACGGCACGGAGCTCGCGCTGTCCACCGGTCACGGGGAGCGCCGCAGGGCGACCGTGAGCCTGGCTGCCGGGCCGAACGAGTTGCTGCTCAAGCTCGCTCACGTGGGCGAGCGCCCGATCCGCATGTACGCCGCATTGCTGGCTCCGGTTCGAGGCGCCTCCCGGCACCAGGGAGATGCAGCTCCCCGTGCAGGCCGCGGGTGCGCGGGTGTGGGTCGACGGCACGGAAGTCGCCATAGATGCGGGACGCGTGACGCTCGCCCGGCCGGCGAACGCGGTCGTGCAGGTGGCGGTGCGCCTTGAGCAGCACCCCGGCCGCTATGCCGGCGCGGCGATGCCGGAGCCGGTGGCGTTCACCTGCGAGCCGTCTGCGGTCGAGCTGGCGGACTGGAGCGAGCTGGCGCTCGGCAGCTACTCGGGCGGGGCGCAGTACCGCACCCGCTTCCGGCTGGAGCGGCACCACCTGGACACCCAGATCGAACTGGATCTCGGCGTGGTGCACACCACCGCGGAGGTCACCCTCAACGGCGAACGGATCGGGGTCGCGCTGCGGCCGCCGTACCGGCTACGCATCACCGAACAGGCGCGTGTCGGTGACAACGATCTCACGGTCGAGGTGTACAACACGCTGGCCAACCACTTCAGCGTCGGCTTCCCGCGGTCCTCCCACGCTCCCAAGGAGCAGCAGGGCGGCGGCCTGGTCGGCCCAGTGACGGTCCGATTCCGGCGGCCGGTCAGCATCACCGCCCGCCCGGTGGTCAGGTATTGAGATCCATCAGCGATCGATCGCAGTTCCCATGGCGAAGGCAACGTCGTCGCGAAACCTTGACCAGGCAGGCACCTGCTCCAACAGACCGCCGGGAGGAAGGTTCTCTGCAAGCTGCTTCCGAAGATTGCCGAATTCGGCGTCGAGCCTCTTCCGGCGTCGCACTCCCCGGGGTGCTCCCGCCTTCATCAGCACGTCACGCAAGGTCCTCTTGGGGTCCGGCACGCTCTCCAATTCATGAGGTGCGGGCAAGTCAAGCGGCTCCGTGCCGCGGGGACGACCCGCGACTCTACGTATCGCGGCTTCGTCCGCGAGCAACCAAGCCTCCATCATCCGGACCGGCACTACACCGATCCATCGCCCCTCGAATCCGGCAGCCGATACGCCCTGTCTGATCTCGCCGTATCTCGTATCAGGGTTCGCTCTGTCGGCATCGCGATGAACAAACAGCAGGTTCACACTGCCATAGTACTGAAGCCCGAGACGCACCTTGTCTCTCACGCGGCGTCCGCGAAACGATGCGGCTCCATCGGCTTCCGACGCACCGCATTCGATGAGCAGTGCCTGAATGTGAGCGACCAGCGCTGCGTCGGATGAACCCTCGCAGATCAGTAGAAACCGTACTCTCATGTATTCTGCCAGAACTCTTCAGGCCAGAACTCGGCGGGGAATCTGAGCTGAGCATCTTCTGGTGGAATCAGATAGGATTGCAGTTCGACCTTGCCTATGCCGGTTGACGTATTCGAATCATCTTCCGGGTCGACAGCATCTCTCCACGAGCCCTGCAGAGGATAGCATTTCAGCGGCCACACCGCACTCCCTGTGGCCGACTTGACGGCGGTGTTTTTCGCCAGGACGATTTCCTGCGGGCTCTGTAGCTGCACAAAATAGGGTGAGTGTGTCGCGACAATGACTTGCCGCAAGGGGTTGTCCTCGGCCACGGGTTCGTCGGGGTCGACCGCGATGTCGTGCAGCAGCCGATTCATGGCCTCCAGCCTCTCGGGATGGATCCCGTTTTCTGGCTCCTCCATGCAGTACACCCCGGCATCGGCGGCCTCTGCGATAGCGGTCAAGGCCAGGAATCGAAGGGTGCCGTCGGAAATGGAGTTGGCCCGCAACCGTACGCCGTCGGGTTCTTCGAGCTCCAGGGAAAAGAGCTGGCGCACGTCGTCTCGCACCGCGCGGACCGTTCGTACCGGCACGAGGGCGGAGAGCGTACTCGCGATCCTGCTCAGGATGTCATCCTCAGGGTCTTCCGAGGATTCGGAGGTGGAAGCCCCACTGGCCAGATGGTGCAGGGTAGCGGGGATATGCCCACCGTCGGGGGTAATGCCGGGTTCGTCGGTGAACTTGTCGGCACGTCGCAAGGCCGAGGGCTCCAGCGCCAGTATCCGCCACCGTTGCATTTCTCGACGAGCTGCAAGAATCGTGGGCGTCGCTGCGGTGTTCTCGGTGCCGATGATCGTTCGAGGAGCGCGTTCGGCAGGCGCCGCCGGCCGGGCTCGGCCGGAGGAACCGCCATCCTGATGGATGACGATGGTAGCGGGATCGGACGCTCCATCACCAATCGTGGAGATGTACCCGGAACCTCGCCGCTTGTTGTAGATAACGCTGTTCCGAAATCTCTGTTTGACATGGGGAAATCGCAATTTCTCGGCGGCGAGGCCGGAGGGGATATGACGAAGATCCTCGCGCTCCAGAACAAGACCGCCCAGCGGTCCGGCGGACTGGGATGGCGGATCGTGTCGGAACGCAACCTCGTAACGCAGGAAGGTGGATGAAGGAACTCCTGGCCGGCCGAAATCGTCCACAACCCGCCTGTCTACGATCATCTCGGCGGCGAATCTGATGCGGTTCACGGTGTTGCCGTTAGCGGAAAAGAACAGATCTCCGATTTCACCGGTGTCCTGTTCGGAGCTGCGAATCAGCAGCGCGGATTGATTGATGGTGTGGTCGGTCAAAAACGAAAGAAATCGGATAGCGTCGAAAATGTTGGACTTGCCTACCCCGTTGACTCCCGCGATACAGGTATATGGGCCGAGATCAAGAGAGAAGTCGACCAGGTTCTTGAAGCCATCTACTTCAATACGGGTCAGCATGACGGTCTCCTGTGCTGGCGGTCACGGAACACTGTTGGTCGACGAATTCGAGCGCCGTGACTCCGCCTGCTGGATCATAGCATGCGGAACAGCGGCCGGTGTCGCGTGGACTGCGCGGGAGCCGCCATCGTACCCTTCGGCCTTATGCCGGTGAACCCTGTGAGCACTCGGCGGCTCGGTGCGACCGATGTCGAGGTCACCGTACTTGGCTTCGGCGGGGCCACGATCGGGGGGATCAGCCGGGTGCTGACCGAAGCGCAGGCACAGGCGACGCTCGCCGCGGCATTCGACACGGGAATCCGTTTGTTCGACACCGCGCCGTCGTACGGGAACGGTCAGAGCGAGCATCGAATCGGCGCTCAGTTCCGCGAACGCCTCACCAGCGGCTGCGACCGGGCGGACTTGGTGGTTGCCACCAAGGTGGGCAAGCTGCTGCGGCGCCCACGGGCGCCGGACGCGGCGGATGCGGCGGATGCGACCGAGTGGCCCGGCGGCCTGCCGTTCCGAATCCGCTGGGACTTCACCTACGGCGGCGTCATGCGCGCCTACGAGGACAGCCTGCAACGGCTGGGCGTCACGCGGGTGGACCTGTTGACGATTCACGACCTGGACTACAGCGAGCACGAATCGCCGGAGGTCGCCGATCGCCTCCTCGACCAACTCGTGAACGGCGGCGGCCACCGGGCGCTGGCCGAGCTGCAGGCCGCCGGGGAGATTCGCGCGGTCGGCGCCGGCGTCAACGACGTCGGCAGCATCACCCGGTTCGCGGAGCGGTTCGAGGTCGACTACTACCTGCTGGCCATGCCCTATTCGCTGGTGGATCAGCGCCCGTTGGACGACGAGCTTGCCTGGTGCCTCGATCGCGGCATCGGCATCATCAAGGGCGCCCCCTATGCTTCCGGCATCCTGGCGGCCGACACCGGTCGAGCCGGGGACCGAGCCGCGGTCGCCGCGGCGACCTACGACTACCGCGCGCCGAGCGCCGAGGTGCGCTCGACCGTGTCGCGCATCGCTGCCGTCTGCGCACGGCATGGTGTCCCGATGCGCGCGGCGGCACTGCAATTCCTGCTCGCTCACCCGGCGGTCGCGGCGGTGATCCCCGGTGCCGCCACTCCCGCGGAGGTGGCGGACAACGCCCGGATGTTGTCCGTCTCGATCCCGGCCGACCTGTGGAGCGAGTTGCAGCACGAGCGGCTGCTGCAAGACGGGGCGCCGATTCCTGCTGACCGGGATCGGCCGCGTCGACCGCCCGGTGCGTCGGTGTAAGCTGGCGGCTCGGAACCACCGCTCGAGGAGTCAGGGATGCAGCAGCCGACGGCCAGGCGTGACACGTTCTATCTGGAGAAGGACGCCGATCTCGAACACCTGAAGGGCAAGCTGATCGCCTCCCTGGGCTATGGCAGCCAGGGCCACGCGCAGGCGCAGAACCTGCGCGACTCCGGGCTGGACGTCATCGTCGGCAACGTCGAGGACCGCTACGCGGATACCGCGCGTCACGACGGCTTCGAGGTGGTGAGCATCCCCGAGGCGGTCCGGCGCGCGGACATCCTGCTGGTGCTGCTGCCCGATGAGCTGCAGCGCCAGATCTACCTCGACGACATCGCGCCCAACCTGCGCGAGGGTCAAGTGCTCGACTTCGCCTCCGGGTACGCCGTGCACTTCGGCCTGATCGAGCCGCCGCCGTTCGTGGACGTGGTGCTGTGCGTGCCGGCCTGCCTGGGCGAGATCGCCCGCCGCCGCTACGTCGACGGCAAGGGGACCTACGGCTCGTTCGGCGTGCACCAGGACGCCTCCGGCAACGCCCGCAACGTCGTCATGGCGTTGGCGCTGGGCATGGGCTGGCTGCGCTTCGGGTGCGTCGAGTGCAGTTTCGGCGACGAGGTGGCGGTCAACCTGTTCGCCGAGACCGCCGGGCTCAGCCTGATCCGGCCGCTGATGCTGATGGCCTACGAGGTGCTGGTCGAGGCGGGGTTCTCGGCGGAGCAGGCGTTCTCGGAGACCTTCTACGAGATGCAGTTCGAGGTCGAGGCGATCACGCAGGGGCGCGTCGGTGACACCTCGGGATCGCCGACCGCCGTCTACCTCGGATTGACGCAGAATCCGAAGATCCTCGACGAGGACCTGCGCGACAAGATGCGCGCCATGCTGCGGCGGGTGCGGAGCGGCGAGCTGGTGCGCGACTGGAACCTGGAGCAGCTTGCCGGCAAGCCGCTCCTGAGGCAGCTCAGGCGCGAGCGGGCCGAGCACGACGTCCGGCACGTGGAGAAGCTGTTCCTGGAGCGCAAGGAGGCGACCGGCTGGTGATCGACATCCACAGCCACGTCCGGGAGGAGAAGCACAGCGTCGGCGGCGTGCTGGAGCGGGACTCGCTCGCCCTGCTGGGGATGGCCTGATGGCCGGCAGGGACGATCCGGTCGGCGCCGGCGAGCATCGCTACCGGCCCGACCCGGACTGGGGCGCGCTGCCGGCCGGCTGGAGCTACGTCGAGGTCGCCGGCGTGGCCGGCGACTCACAGGACAACGTCTACGTCTTCAACCGCGGCGAGCACCCGGTCATCGTGTTCGACCGCGACGGCGCGTTCCTGCGCTCGTGGGGCGAAGGGACGATCGCGCGGGCGCACGGCATCTTCATCACCGCCGACGACCGCCTGTTCCTGACCGACGACGAGGACCACACGGTCACGGAGTACACGCTGGCCGGGGAGCGTGTGATGACGATGGGCGTCAGCGGGCGCCCGTCCGACACCGGCGTGGTCGGGATCGACTACCGTACCATCGCCCGGCCGGCAGGGCCGTTCAACCTGCCGACCAACCTGGTCGCGGCCGGCGGCGACCGCCTGTACGTCACCGACGGCTACGGCAACGCGCGGGTGCACTGTTTCTCGTCCACGGGCGACTACCTGTTCTCCTGGGGTGGTCCCGGTTCCGGGCCGGGCGAGTTCAACCTGCCGCACGGGATCGACGTCGACAGCAGCGGCCGGGTGTTCGTCGCCGACCGCGAGAACAGCCGCATCCAGCTCTTCGACGCGGAGGGCCGTTTCCTGGAGCAGTGGCCGGACATCGTGCGTCCGACGGACCTGTTCATCTGCGACGACGACACCGTGTTCGTCGCCGAGGAGGGGGCGCGCTGCGGTCTGTTCCCATGGATGACGCCGGACCCCGACGCCATCGGCGGCCGGGTCGCCGTGTTCGCGCCGGACGGAGAACTGCTCGCGCGCTGGGGCGGCGGGCTCGATCCGTGCTCGCCCGCCGACTTCTACGCCCCCCACGCCATCTGGCTGGACTCGAAGCGAACCATCTACGTGGGCGAGGTGAACTGGTCGGCCGGCGGCAAGGACGGCGACATCCCGCCCGACTGCCCCTGCCTGCGACGATACGTCAAGGTGTAAGGAAGCCACGAGAGGAGGTCGATCGATGCGGGAGATACTCGGCGAAGCGCCCGGCAGGCCCTACAGCCGCGGCACGCGCAAGGGCAACATGGTGTTCGTGTCCGGCCAGCTCGGCTGGGGCGCCAACGACGATCCCATACCGGGAGGCGTCGGGCCGCAGACCCGGCAGGCGCTGGAATACGTCAAGGAGGTCCTGGCCCTGGCCGGCGCGACGCTCGACGACGTGACGATGGTCAACATCTACCTGGACGACCTCGATCGCGACTACGCGGAGATGAACGCCGTCTACCGCGAGTACTTCGGCGACGACCGGCTGCCGGCGCGCGCCACCGTCGGCGTCGCCCGGCTGGCCAAGGGCCTGCTGGTCGAGATCTCCTGCATCGCCGTCGTGGACTGAACTCGCGCCGATAGGGGGCGTACGCACACCCCCTTAGGCCTGTTCCCCTGTTTTGGTGCCACACGGCCGCGGGGTCCAATGCCGACGGAGGTACGCACACCGTGACACTACGAACGATAACGCTCGCGTCCGTCGCCGTCGCGCTTGCTGGATGCTCAGGACCCGTGAAGCCGATCGAGCCGCCAGCGCCCTCGCCGCAGGAACAGCTCACCGGCACATGGCGCTCCGTCAAGTCCCTTGATTCCGGCCACACGGACTTCCGGCTCCTCACCTTTACGAAAAGCAGATGGATCTACGAGTTCATGCGTGAGGACAAGGACGGAGCTCGTGAGGAGCACTTTCATAGGCAGGGCGGGTGGACTATCACGGACACTCACGTCACTCGGATCGAGTACGCTAATAACGAAGAGGTGTCGACGACGAAGGAGTATTCGATTGTCGACGGGAACCTTGTGCTGGAACGCTGGGCAGGAGGCGGGGACCCCGAGGTCACCCACCATACCTACTCCCGCGAGCCGGCGATCACCGCAACCGACCTGCACGCCACATGGCGGTTTGACTTCACGGTCGCCTCGGCTACCGACACCCTGGAACTCAACGCCGACGGCACGTTCCGGCACATCCACGACAACCCGATCGTCACCCTCGTGTGGGAGGGGACCTACACGCTGGATCTCGACCAACTCTTCATATTCCAGGAGATCACAAGCGCGACCACGACGGCCGTAGATAGGCCCCCGCCTACGCTGATGGCTGGACACACGGCCAGATTGGCCTTCGCGCCGTCCATGCTCCGGGACACCATACGCGTGTCGTTGAACGTCTACGAGAAGGACTACGACCCGGAGACGCGCACGTTCGCGGACACCAGCGAGAGGAACCCTTACGGCTACTACATCGCCTTGTTCACCAAGATCAAGTAGGCGTGTTGCCGGTCGCTTCAGCGGTCGGCGTTGGTCGCACGGGGGAGCGCGAGAGAATCAGCGATGGGTCAGGAACCGCGCCTCAGGAGCGCTGCATGGTGCGGTAGCGGTTCACGGCCAGTGGGGCGAACACGGCGATGATGACCGCCGCCCAGATCAGGGTGTAGAGCACCGGGTGCTGCAGCGGCCAGACGGCCGGATCGGGCGTCCCAGGAGGGATGTTCCCGAACAGTTCCCGCGTCGCCTGGGTGACCGCGGAGACCGGGTTCCACAGGGCGAACGCGCGCAGCACGGGCGGCAGGTTCTCGGCGGGAACGAAGGTGTTGGCCACGAAGGTCAGCGGCATGGTCACCATGAAGCTCGCGTTGTTGATCACTTCGACGCTCGGCACGATCAGGCCGACGAAGGCCATGACCCAGGAGAAGGCGTAGGCGAATAGCAGCAGCAGGGAGAATCCCGCAATCGCCGGCAGCACACCGGTATCGATCCGCCATCCGACCACGAGCCCGGTCAGGGCCATGATCGCCAGCGACGCCACGTTGTACACCACGTCGCTCATCGTGCGACCCACCAGCAGCGCGCTGCGTGACATCGGCAGCGAGCGGAAGCGGTTCATGATTCCCTTCTGGATGTCCTCGGCCAGCCCGGCGCCGGTGAAGATGGAACCGAACACGACCGTCTGGGCGAAGATGCCGGCGATCAGGAACTCTCGGTAGGAGCCGCCGGGGATGGCGATCGAGTCGCCGAAGACGTACGCGAACAGCAGCACGAACATGATCGGCGACAGCAGCACGAACACCAGCACCTCGGGCACTCGCTTGATCTTGATCACGTTGCGCTTGGCGATGGTGGCGGCGTCGCTCACCGCGTTCAGCATGGCGCTCACGTGGCGGCCTCCTCCGGTTCGGTGGGTTCGGCGGCGTGGCCGGTCAGGGTGAGGAACACGTCATCCAGCGTCGGCCGGCGCAGGCCGACGTCCTGGACCGCGACCTGCCCCTGGTCCAGCGCGCGCAGCGCCTGCATCAGCGCCTCCGCTCCGCCGCCGGCGATCGGCGTCACCACCGTGCGCGCGCGCTCGTCCACCTGCTGCTCCCCGACCGCGAAACGGTCCAGCACCTCGCGGGCGTGACTCACCGCCGCCCCGGCGGCCACCGTCACCTCGATGCGTTCCGCCCCGACCAGCCGCTTCAGCTCGTCGGGCGTACCCTCCGCGATCGCCTTGCCGTGGTCGATGACCAGCACACGGTCGGCGAGCTGGTCCGCCTCCTCCATGTACTGGGTGGTGAGCAGCACCGTGGTGCCTGAGCCCACCATGCGGCGGATCACCTCCCAGAGCTGCCTGCGGCTGTGAGGGTCCAGGCCGGTGGTGGGCTCGTCCAGGAACAGCACCGGCGGGTCGGCCACCAGGGCGCCGGCCAGGTCGAGGCGGCGGCGCATCCCGCCGGAGTAGGTCTTGACCGGGCGGCCGCCGGCCTCGACCAGGTCGAACTGCTCCAGCAGCTCGGTGGCGCGGCTGCGCGCGCGGCGCCGGCCGAGGTGATAGAGCCGGCCGACCATGTCGAGGTTCTCGAACCCGGTCAGGTGCTCATCCACCGCCGCGAACTGTCCGGACAGTCCGATCCGGCGGCGCACGTCGCGCGGGGAGCGCACCACGTCCGCGCCGGCCACCAGGGCGCTGCCTGCATCCGGAGAGATCAGGGTGGCCAGAATGGACACGGCGGTGGTCTTGCCCGCGCCGTTGGGGCCGAGCACGCCGAGCACCATGCCTTCCGACACGGCGAGGTCGAGACCTGCCAGGGCGGTGACCTTGCCGTAGCGCTTGACGAGCCCGGTGGCTTGAATGAGATCCGGCATTGCCTGCGTGGCCGCCGACGGGGAAGGAGTGATCGATCGGCAGCTCGCCGGAAACCTACGCAGGTTTGATCGATCGGTCAAAATCGTGTTGCCCGGAGGATGCTTGCGAAGGAGCGTTGCGACGGTAGACTTGTGAGCACGTGACATGAGCAGCGACGCGGACGTGACTTTCGTCGACTTCGGGTGCTCCTATCTCATCGGCAACGGCAGCAGCACCGCGGATTCGCCTGAGCCGATCGAACAGAACGACGTGCGGCTGCAGGTGGAGTCACTCGTCCGGCTGTACGACCTTGAGGCCGGCCTGACCCGAACCATCTATCAGTGCGCGGCCTGCAAGGCGGAGAACACGTTCGACGCGTCCGGGCCGGGGGACCTGTTCAAGCGGCCCAACTACGACTTCCTGCCGGTCGCGTGCGGCAGCGAGCTGCTGATCTTTCGTCGTGGGGTGCTGGCCGCAGACGGATACCGGCGTTACTACCCGCACATGCCGGCCTTCGGCGATCTGCGTGCGCATATCGTGGCTGCGCAGGGTGTCGAGCGACTGGCCGACTTCCGGGCCGTCGCCGAGGCGTCGAGCGCCGGGGTGCCCATCATCGGCAGAACCGTGCTCGCCGACAGCGGCACGGGGCTGCGCGCGGAGCTGGAGTACCCGGTCAAGACGATCAACATCCGCTACCGTCCGGACGTGTATCAGTTCGATACCGGCCCGGTGCTGTTCCCGGATCTCGGCGTGCGGCGGGAGATCTGGGCGGACTACCTGTCGCTGGCGTTCCTGGCGTACGAGACCCGCACGGAGGACTACGCGGACTTCGTGATCGAAAGCCCGGTGCCTGCCGGATCGGATCCCGGCGCGGCACGGGTCATGCACTACGACCGGCACGAGCATCGCCCGGCGACCAACACGATCTGGCAGGTCACGGGCGCGGGATCCGGCGCGCGCTGAAGCCGGCGGCGGCTGGTGAGCTACGGCCGACAGTCCACGTAGAGCGCTCCGCGGGCGCCGGCCTCGCCGCGCACCAGGTAGACCGGTATGGGATGCGTCTCCACGTCGACCCAGGCGCTGTCAGTGCTGCAGAAGCGGATCGTGTACCCGGCCCGCCGCCGCGACGTGCGGTTCGCGCCGCTGCCGTGCAACAGGAACGAGTCGTGAATGGACATCGCGCCGGCCGGCATGGCCAGGGTGACGGCCGAGCGTTCCATCGCCTCGGTGACGACCACCTGCCTGGAGAGCATGTCGTCGCTGCCCGACGCCACGGTCGCGAACTCCCGGAAGCCGGCGTGCGAGCCGGGAATCACCTGCATGGCGGAGTTGGCGGCGTCGGCGTCATCGATGGCCAGCCACGCCGTGACCACGTCGGTGCCGTGCACGCTCGGCCAGTAGGTGTTGTCCTGGTGCCACGAGACCTTCTCCGACCCGTGGGGCGGTTTGATGAACACGCTCGAGTACACCAGGATCAGGTTCGGGCCGAGCACGGCCTCGACGGCGTCGAGCAGCGGCGAGTGGCGGCAGACATCCAGCCAGCGGTCGTCCCGGGTGTGCGGCTCGCTGAGGTAATCGGGCCGATCGAGCGTGCCCGCCTCGTCGAGCAGGCGGCGATTGGCCGCCACGCCGGCATCGTCGAAGACGCGCGGAAACATGCAGTACCCGTCCCGCGCGAACCGCCGCGGGTCCCGGTTCAGCTCGCGGTCGGCTTCGGACATCACTTCTCCCTCCAGGGGAGCTTCCACGTCCCCAATGACATCATGACCACGGTGAAGCCGGCCAGCACGGCCAGCTCGAACCAGACATCGGCATCCCCGGAGAGGGACTTGGTGATGCCGTCCGCCGCGTAGCGCAGCGGGGAGACGTAGCCGAGCTGCTTCAACACGGGCGGCGCCTGCTCCATGGTGTAATACACGGGCGAGAAAGCCGCAAGGAGGAGCGACAACGAGGAAATTGCGCTGTAGGGGTCTCTGTCGGCCGATTCGGGTCGGAGGGACGA
>JAPPKD010000263.1 GCA_028820215.1 Spirochaetaceae bacterium
TTGATCCTGGGCAAGGGCCAGCGTGCCGGCCAGCGCCATGACGGCAACGGCGAACATCCACATCTTCAACTGTCTCATGCGCTCGATGTTAACGATAACGATTTTTCATGGTCAAGGATCCATCGGGATCGGGGCAATCGAGTGCGGATGCGGGATCCTAACCCGTGTTGCGCAGCCCGGCGGCCAGGCCGTTGACGGTGAGCAGGATCGCCCGCTCGACCTGCCGGTCCACCTCGTCGGCGCTCCGGTGCCGGGCCAGCAGCACCACCTGCAGCAGGTTCAGCGGCTCCAGGTAGGCGGAGCGCACCTCCAGGGTGCGCTTGAGCACCGGGTAGTCGGCAAGCAGCGTCGGCTTGCCGGTGGTGGCCAGCACGTGCTCCAGCGCCCGCTCGTGCTCGGCGGCGACCAGGTCGAAGATCTGACGGTGCTCCGTCGGCACCAGCGCCTCCACGTAGCGCTGCGCGGTCACCAGGTCGGTCTTCGCCAGGGTCATCTCCACGTTGGAGATGAACATCCGGAAGAAACGCCAGCGTTCGTACATCTCGCCCAGCGCGTCCGCGCCCGCCTCACGCGCGGCTGCCAGGCCGCTGCCGACGCCGTACCATCCCGGGGCCACCTGGCGGGTCTGCGTCCAGCCGAATACCCACGGAATGGCGCGCATGCCGCCGATTCCGCCACCCGTGCCCGGACGCCGGGCCGGCCGCGACCCGATGTTGAGCGACGCCAGCTCCTCCACGGGCGTGGCGGTCAGGAAGTAGTGAACGAGGGATGGATGGTCGACCAGGTCGCGGTAGGCCCGGAACGCGGCGCGCGAAGTGATGTCCATGACCGCGTCCCACCGGTTGAGATCGTCTTCCGACAGGGTCGAGCTCCGATGCAGCACCGCCGCCTCGACGGAGGCGGCCAGCGTCAGCTCCAGGTTGTCCCGCGCCAGCCGCGGCAGCCCGTACTTGTCGCTTACCACCTCGCCCTGCTCGGTGATCTTGATCGTGCCGTCCACGGCTCCCCAGGGCTGGGCCAGGATCGCCTCCGCGGTCGGACCGCCGCCGCGCCCGACCGTGCCGCCACGTCCGTGGAAGAACCGCAGCGGCACGCCGTACTCGCGGGCCACGTCGCGCAGCCTGCGCACGCAGCGGTGCAGCTCCCACTGCGCGGTGGTGATCCCCGCCAGCTTGTTCGAGTCGGAGTAGCCCAGCATGATCTCCTGGCGGCCGCCGCGCAGCCGCAACAGCTCGCGGTAGCTCGGCTCCTCCAGCAGGACGCGCAGCGTATCCTCCGCCCCGCGGATCGACTCCGGCGTCTCGAACAGCGGCACGAACCCGACCGCCGCGCGACCGGCGGCGATGTCGACCAGCCCGGCCTCCCGCGCCAGCACCACCGCCGCCAGCAGGTCGTCGGGGCCCAGCGTCTCCGAGACGATATAGCTCTCGATCGCGCGCGCCCCGAAGCGGTCCAGCGCCGCGCGGACCACCCGCATCGTCTCCAGGGTGCGCCCGGGATCGCCGCGCAGGTCGGTCGCGGCGGTCGCGATCGGCCGCCGGTTGCGCAGCTCCTCGGACAACAGCTCGAACCGCTCCGCGGGTGACATGCGGGCGTAGTCGGGCGCGTCGGGCAGGCGGCGGTAGAGCGCCGCGAGCGTGGCGTGGTGCTTCTCTGCATGCTCGCGGACGTCCAGCGTCGCGAGGTGAAAGCCGAAGGCCGCCGCGCGGCGCAGCAGGCGGCGCAGGGCTCCGTCGGCGATCGCTTCGCCCCGGTGGGCGCGCAGCGACCGCTGCAACATCTCCAGCTCCGCGACCAGCTCCGCGGAGCCGCGGTAGTCGCGGCGCGGCACGTGGCGGGTGTCCTCGGCGATCCGGGCTCGCGTGTTGACCAGCCGCTCGCGAATGTAGTTGAGCTTCAGCCGGTAGCTCTCGCCCGTGCCGCCGCGCTCGAAACGGCCGTCGGTCGCCGGCAGCGCCTGGCGGTCACGGCGGAGGCTGAGGGTCAGCTCCGCCGACACGCCGTGGATGTGCTCGGAGCTGCTCAGCTCGGCCGACAGGCCTTCCACGGCTCCGATCAGCTCGCGCAGGGCGTGGTCGTGCTGCAGCTCCAGCACGTTCAGGGTGACGTCCGCCGTGACCAGCGGATTGCCGTCGCGATCCCCGCCGACCCAGCTCCCGAAGTTCAGCGGCCGCGCGTACGCCGGCAGCTCGATGCCTGCCCGTTGCAGCTGTTCGTCCAGCTCGTCGAACAGGTCGCCGGTGACCTCTCGCAGCATCTCGTTCAGGTAGTAGACGGCCGCCCGTGCCTCGTCGGTCGGCCTCGGGCGCTGGACGCGCAGCTCGTCGGTCTGCCAGATCAGGTCGATCAGCTCGACCAGCCGCCGCTCGATGCGGGCCAGGTCCACATCCGTCTGCCGCGGGTCGGCCCGGTCGTAGAGCAGCTCGCCGATGCGCTGCAGCTTGGTGAGCACGGAGCGGCGCGCCGCCTCCGTGGGGTGCGCGGTGAAGACCGGCCGGACATCGAGGCGGGGCGCCACCTCGCGCAGTGCCGCGCACCGTTCGTCGTCTCCCTCGATGTGGTCGAACAAGGCGCGCAGCCGGCCGCGGCCGACCCCGCTGCGCGGTCCGTGCTCGCCGACTCGGTGGGTCTGCTCGGCGACGTTCGCCAGGTGGAAGAAGGTGGAGAAGGCGCGCACCAGGTTGGTGGTGTCGGCGATGTCCAGCCCCTCCAGCAGGGCGGTCAGCTCGCCGCGCGCGTCGCTGCCCGCGGCCGGGTCGCGCGACTGCTTGCTCAGCGTGCGTACGC
Source organism: Spirochaetaceae bacterium (assembly GCA_028820215.1). The sequence continues at coordinate 2,788 of JAPPKD010000263.1, forward strand.
GCTCGACCAGCTCCAGGAGCTGCGGCCCGTGCTGCCGGACCAGGGTCTTGCCCAGCAGGTTGCCGAGCAGCCTGATGTCGGAGCGCAGGGCGGCGTCGGTTCCGGACGAGCTCATGGTTGTGCGCATTCTACCGCTACGAGTCGCGCCGATGTCTCAGCGTGACCCCCGACGGCGCAGAGCACCGATCACAGGGCGTTGGCGCTCTCGGTCACCGCGTGCAGCAGCACGTTGCAGCCGGCGGCACAGTCCTCCCTGGTGGCGTCTTCCGTCTCGTTGTGGCTGATGCCGCCCGCGCACGGGATGAAAATCATCGCCGTCGGCACGCGCTGCGCGACGTGGCAGGCGTCGTGCCCGGCGCCGGATACGATCTCCATCGCTCCGCACCCGACCGCGGCGGCCCCCCGGCGCACCGCATCGATGCAGCCGGCATCGAAGCGCAACGGAGACTGGTGCCAGATCTCCTCCATGCTCAGGTGCAGACCAGCCGCCGAGCAGGTGGCCGCCGCCTCGGTTTCCAGCGCAGACCGCATCGAGGAAAGACGGCCCTCCTCCGGGTGCCGCAGGTCCACGCTGAAGCAAACGCGCCCGGGAATGGTGTTGCGCGAGTTCGGGTGCACGTCGAGCTGGCCAACGGTCGCGCACGCACCGGGCAGGTGCTCGCGGCCGATGCGATTGACCGCCTCCGCGATGCGGGCAGCGCCGAGCAGCGCGTCCCTGCGCGTCTCCATCGGCGTCGTGCCGGCATGGGCCTCCTGGCCGGTGACGACAAGGTCGAACCAGCGTTGTCCCTGTGCTCCGGTCACCACGCCGATGGTCTTCCCCGCCTGCTCAAGGACCGGTCCCTGCTCGATGTGGAGCTCGAAGTACGCAGCGACCTCGTCCACCGACACCCGATCACCACCCCGATAGCCGATGCGCTCCAGCTCGGCGCCGAAGCTGCGGCCGTGAGCATCCGTGGTCGCCGACACCCTGTTCGGGTCGAACTGGCCCGCGAACACGCCCGAACCCATCATCGAAGGGGCGAAGCGGCAGCCCTCTTCGTTCGTCCACGCCACGACCTCGACCGGCCGCTCGGTCACATGGCCGGCGTCGTTGAGTGCGCGCACTACCTCCAGCGCCGCGAGCACGCCGTACGCGCCGTCGAATTTGCCCCCGGCCGGCTGGGTGTCGAGATGGCTGCCCGCCATCACCGCGCGACGGCCCGAGTCACGGCCGGCCCGGCGCGCAAAGATGTTGCCTGTCGGGTCGACGCGGACGGCGCAGCCGGCTTGCCGGCACCAGGAGATGAACAGGTCGCGCGCCTCCCGGTCCGGATCGGTAAGCGCCTGGCGGTTGACGCCTCCCTTCGCGGTCGCTCCGATCCGCGCCATGCGCATGAGGCTGTCCCAGAGTCGGCCGGCATCGATCGCCGGGCGAGAGCTCACGCCGTCACCGGGAGTCACGCGGCAAACGCTACTCCCTGACGCCGCAGGTCGGCCACTACCGCGTCGAGCGACTCACTCAGAATGGCGACGATCCGGTCGATCTGCGGCCGGGTCAGGATGAGTGTCGGCGACAGCACCGCCAGATTCCCGATCGGGCGGATGATCAGGCCCCGCGACTGGGCCGCGCGCGCCACATGCCTGCCGACCTGCGCGCCGGCCGGAAACGGCTCCCTCGTGGCCCGGTCCTTGACGAACTCGATGCAGAGCATGAAATGGCTGCCGCGCACGTCGCCGACGATCGGGACGCTGCCGAGAGTCTTCAATCGATCGAGAAAATAGGGACCCGTTTCCCGCACCCTCTCGCATATGCGCTCGCGCTCGATGACATCGATATTGGCCAGGGCAACGGCGCAGGACGCCGCGTGTCCGGAATACGTGAAGCCGTGCGCGAAGACGGCGCCGTCGGACCTGCCACTCGACAGTCCGGCGTACACGCGGTCCGAGATGATCGTCGCACCCAGCGGCAGGTAGCCGGACGTGATGCCCTTTGCGGTCACGATCATGTCCGGCACGATGCCGTACCGATCTCGACTGGCGAAGAAGTGCCCGAGCCGGCCGAACGCCGTCACCACCTCGTCGGAGACATAGAGGATGTCGTGCTCCTCGCACACCTGCTTCATCCGCACGTGGTAGCCTTCGGGCGCGACCAGCACGCCGCCCGCGCCCATGATCGGTTCGGCGAAGAAGCACGCGACATTGTCCGCGCCGAGCTCCGCGATCGTGCGCTCGAGATCCGCGACCAGATAGTCGCAGTAGGCCGTTTGGTCCGCGACGCCGTCCGGCATGCGATAGCAGTTGGCTTCGGAGACGTGATGGACCAGACCGCTCGGAAACTGGAAGCCCGGCTTGTCGCCCGGCTTGCCCGACAGGGCAGAGGCCAGGAACGTGCTGCCGTGATAGGCGTTCCGGCGCGAGATGACCAGCCGCTTCCCGGGCTTGCCGATCGTGTCGAAATAGTAGTGAGCGATCCGCACGGCCGAGTCGTTGGCAGTGGACCCGCCGGTGCTGTAGAAGGTGTGGTTGAGGTCCCCCGGAGTCAGCTCGGCCAGCTTGGCGGCCAGTTCCGTGGCCGGCGGATTCGCGAGGTTGGCGAAGTACGAATACTGCGGGAGTGTGCCGAGCTGACGTGCCGCCGCATCGATCAACTCCCGGCGGCCGTAGCCGACGTTGGCGAACCACAGGCCTCCGATTCCATCGATGAACCGGTTGCCGTGAGCGTCCCACACGTACGCCCCGTCGCCGCGGACCATGGTCGTCGATCCCGAACGGACCCAATCGGGGAAGTCGGTCCAGGGATGGACGCAGTGTTCCAGGTCGGTCCGACGGAGATCTTCCGCGTCATGATGATGTGCTGCGGGCATGGCTGCTGACTCACACGCTAAACGACGCCGCGCGCTACGTGAATATCCCCTAGGGGACATCGATTCATGACGGAATTGTCCCCAAAGGGATATTCACCGGCAATCTCGACGTCTGGTAGCGTTGGGCCAGGAAGAGCCATGGCGCCGGGCGTGCCATGAGACACCACGGATACGGGAGGGCGATGACATGCTCAGAAAACTCATGACGGGATGCGCGGCGATCATTCTGATGACGGCGGCCGGCGTGGTTTCCGCGGAAGAAGCGGTCCTGAACGTATACAACTGGTCCGACTACATCGCCGACGACACGATCGCCAATTTCGAGGAACGGACCGGGATCAAGGTCAATTACGACGTGTTCGACTCGAACGAGGTGCTGGAGGCGAAGCTGCTTGCCGGCAACAGCGGCTACGACGTGGTGGTGCCGGCAGCCAGCTTCCTGGAGCGTCAGATCACGGCCGGCGTCTTCGCCACGCTGGACAGGAGCAAGCTGGGCAACTACGGGAACCTGGATGCGACCATCCTGGCGCGTGTTGCGGCCCACGACCCCGGCAACGAGCACGCCGTCCCCTACATGTGGGGGACAACCGGCTTCGGCTACAACGTGGCCGAGGTGGAGTCGATCATGAGCGACGCCCCGACCGACAGTTGGCGCATGCTGTTCGACCCCGACGTGGTCGCGGAGCTCGCGGACTGCGGGGTCACGCTGCTGGATGCGCCGACCGAAGTCTTCGCCAATCTGATGGGCTATCTCGGACGCGATCCGAACAGCGAAAGTCCGGAGGATGTCGAGCTATTCGAGAAGCACCTTCTTGAGGTCCGTCCGCACATCAGGTACTTCCACTCGTCGCAGAACATCAACGACCTGGCCAACGGGGAGATCTGCGTCGCCATGGGCTGGAGCGGCGACATGCTCATCGCCCGCGACCGCGCCGTGGAGGCCGGACAGGGCGTCGACATCGCCTACACCATCCCGAAGGAAGGAGCGGTCATCTGGTTCGACAACCTGGCCATCCCGAGCGACGCGCCGCATCCGGAGAACGCCCACCTGTTCCTGGACTACATGATGGAGGCTGAGGTTGCCGCGGCGATCTCCAACTACGTGTTCTACGCGAACGCGAACAGCGCTTCGCTCCCGTACGTGGACGACGAGGTGAAGTCCGACCCGTCGATCTATCCCTCGGACGCGGTAAAGGAGAACCTGTTCGCGGATCTGGCCGACTCGCCCGCGTTCACGCGCTTGTTGACACGGGCATGGACCAGGGTGAAGACCGGCCAGTGACGGCTCGGCCACGAACCGTGGCCCTCTGATCCGCGGCGCATCGAGAATGGGTCTATCGGGGCGTCCGAATCGCGTGCAGGATGTGCCGGTGACCCCGCCGCGGATCGCGTCGGCCGGTGACCCTGACGGCGACGGCCCCCGATCCGAGGACTATGTTCGTATCGAGGGGGTGACGAAGGCGTTCGGCGGCGTCACCGCCGTCGACGACGTCTCCCTGGGAGTCCACCGCGGGGAGATCTTCTGTCTGCTCGGCAGTTCCGGATGTGGCAAGACCACGCTGCTGCGGATCCTGGCCGGCTTCGAGGCCGCCAGCAGCGGCCGTGTGCTGATCGACGGCGAGGACATGACCGGAATACCGCCCTACGAGCGGCCGGTCAACATCATGTTCCAATCCTATGCCCTCTTTCCGCACATGACCGTGGAGAACAACATCGCCTTCGGTCTGCGGCAGGAACGCATCGCGGCCCGGGAAATCAAGCGGCGTGTTCGTGACATGCTCGACCTGGTCAGGCTCCTCCCGTTCGCGCGGCGCCGGCCGCATCAGCTCTCCGGAGGGCAGCGGCAGCGCGTCGCGCTGGCCCGCGCCCTGGTCAAGCAGCCGAAGCTGCTGCTGCTCGATGAGCCGTTGGCAGCCCTGGACAAGAAGCTGCGCGAAGAGATGCAGTTCGAGCTGATCACCATTCAGAAGGAAGTCGGCGTCACGTTCGTGGTGGTCACCCACGACCAGGAGGAGGCGATGACGCTGTCCGACCGGATCGGCGTCATGGACGCCGGCCGGATCGTCCAGACCGGGACACCGACCGCGATCTACGAATCGCCGGGCACCCGGTTCGTGGCCGGTTTCATCGGTTCGGTGAACCTGTTCGAGGGCCGCGTGGTGGCGGAGGACGCCCACCACCTGATCATCGAGTGCGAGGGCGCCGGCTGCCCGCTGTACAGCGACCGTGGAGTCAGCGCCGCACGCGGTGATCGCGTCTGCGTGGCGGTACGCCCGGAAAAGCTGGAGATATCCCGCGACGCGCCGTCCCGGGAGTACAACCGGATCGAGTCCGTCGTCACCGAGGTCGCCTACCGCGGAGGGCTCTCCATCTACCGGCTGCTCGCCGATTCAGGGACGGAGATCCGCGTCTCCCGGCCCAACCTCGCCCGCGCGAGCGCCGATCGCCCGGGCTTGCGGGAGCGGGTGTACGTATCGTGGCATCCGTCGAGCTCCGTGGTCCTGGTCTCGTGATGCGCTGGCGGGCGTTCGTGATCGGCTTGCCCTACCTGTGGCTTCTGCTGTTCTTCCTCGCGCCGTTCGCCATCGTCCTGAAGATCGCGCTTTCCGAAGCGATACTGGCCCGGCCACCGTACACCCCCCTGTTCGAGTGGGGCCGGGATGGCTCCCTGACGGTGCGGGCCGACCTGCAGAACTTCCTGTTTCTGTTGCGCGACGACCTGTACTGGAAGGCCTACCTGAACTCGGCGAGGATCGCACTGATCTCCACCGCGTCCTGCCTGATCCTGGGCTATCCGATCGCATACGGCATCGCGCGTTCCTCCCGCACGGCGCGCAACACGTTGCTGATGCTGGTGATTCTCCCGTTCTGGACGTCGTTCCTGCTGCGCGTCTATGCCTGGATCGGCATCCTCAAGAACAACGGCCTGATCAACAATGCACTGCTTGCCATCGGCATCATCGACGAGCCGATCACGATGATGCAGACCGATTTCGCGGTGTACGTCGGCATCGTCTACGCCTACCTGCCGTTCATGATCCTGCCGCTGTACGCGAGGCTGGCACGGCTTGACCACATCCTCCTGGAAGCCGCGGCGGACCTGGGTTGCCGCCCGCTCAGGGCGTTCCTGACCGTCACCCTGCCCCTGTCGCTCCCCGGCATCGTGGCCGGTTCGCTGCTGGTCTTCATCCCGGCGGTCGGCGAATTCGTGATTCCTGCGCTGCTCGGCGGGCCCGATACCCTGATGATCGGGCGGGTGATCTGGGACGAGTTCTTCGCCAACCGCGATTGGCCGGTCGCATCCGCGCTGGCCATCGCGGCGCTGTTTCTGCTGGTGATTCCGATCACGGTGTTCCAGCGAATCCGTTCGCGCCAGGAGAAGGCATGACCACGCGGCGTTCCGTGTTCGCAACGACCGCGATGGCCCTGGGCTTCGCCTTTCTCTATCTGCCGATCGCCTCCCTCATCGCCTATTCGTTCAACGCATCCAAGCTGGTGACGGTGTGGGGCGGATTCTCGGCCAAGTGGTACGGAGAGTTGCTGCGCGACGACCAGATCCTGCGGGCGGCGTGGCTGAGCCTGCGGATCGCGGTCATGAACGCGACCATCGCCGTGGCACTCGGCACGCTTGCCGGCCTGGCGCTCGCACGGATGGGCCGCTTTCGCGGGCGCCTGCTGTTCACGGGCATGACCTCGGCGCCCCTGGTGATGCCGGAAGTGATCACGGGCCTGTCCCTGCTGCTGCTGTTCGTCGCTCTGGAGAACCTGATCGGCTGGCCCGGCCGGCGCGGCGTCACCACCATCACGATCGCGCACATCACCTTTTCCCTGGCCTACGTGGCGGTGGTCATCCAGGCGCAGCTCGCCAGCACCGACGAGTCGATCGAAGAGGCCGCCCAGGACCTGGGGGCTCGGCCCGCGAAGGTCTTCTGCGTGATCACGCTGCCGCTCATCTCGCCCGCGCTCGTCTCGGGCTGGCTCCTCGCCTTCACGCTGTCGCTCGACGACCTGATCATCGCCAGCTTCGTGTCCGGCCCCGGTTCCAGCACGCTGCCCATGGTGGTCTTCTCCAAGGTCCGTCTGGGCGTGAGCCCGGAGATCAACGCGCTGGCAACGCTGTTCGTGCTGGTGGTCGCCGCCGGCATCACCGCAGCGGCCCTGATCACGAACCGCACTGCGCGCCGGCGCTCGCGCGACGGGCAGACGGCGTTCAGCCGCCCGGACGGCTGACGATGTCCCCCGCCGGCTGCTGCTGCGTACAGCAGTGGATGCCGCCGCCCGCGTAGTTGATGGCGCTGGGATCGATCTGCACCACCGCCCGACCCGGATAGGCAGCGGCCAGCGCCGCCGCCGCCGCGCCGTCCTTCGCCGCGTAGCCGTACTTGGGGGCGACCACCAGTCCGTTGGTCACCAGGTAGTTGGCATAGCTAGACGCCCTCACCACGTGGATGGGGCGGCCGTCGGGAAACGGCGGGACGTGCGCCGGGTACTGCAGACCGGCCAGCCACCGATACATGCGGTCCGTGGGCGGCACCCGCCGGTACGCGACGTCCGGCACCGGCAGGCGAACGATGCGAAAGGGGTCGCCGGACTGATCGGTGGTCCGCGCGAGGATGCGAAACGCCTCCTCGCACCGGGCGTGGTTCAGCGCCGCGAGCGGGTCCCGTGCGGCCTCCTCCGGAGCGACCTGGGCCAACACGATCTCACGCGGCCCGGCGAATCTGACGAGCTCGTCCAGGTGCCCACCCGTCGTGGCCGGTCCGTAGAGAAGTATCCGGCTGCCCGCGGCGTCCCGATAGGGAATCGGTCCCCACGTCGCGTGCGGGTCTTCGCCGAGTCCGTTGTCGATCCAGATCACCTTGGTCACGCCGAGAGCGGCGCGGTAGGCGCGCTCCAGGGCCGCCTCGTCGAGCGCCGGATTCCGCTCCGACTCCACCGCGCGGCAGACGAGCAGGGTGCCGCGGCCGTTGACGATCCGGTCTCCTCCCTCACTGACGACGTCCACGGCGGTCACGTGGTCGATGCCCACGTGCCGGGCAACGCGCTCCGGCAGGCCGGTCATGGCGCGCGAGACCGGATCGGACGTCGCCGCGTATCCCCATTGGTTCTGCAGGAACCGCGCCATGCCCAGCCGGTTCTCGCGGTTCCGCGTGAAGATCGGCCCGTAGTCGCGGACCCAGATGTCGATCTGATCGAGATTCACGAATTCGAGGTGGTCGCTCACGGGATAGCCGTGCGCTCCGTGCCAGCGCCGCACCTCGCGCTCCCCGGCTTCGTCCGTGCACATGAGATTGACGTCCACGCCGTGGGCACAGAGCACGGCGATGATCTGCGCGATCGGTACCCTGGTGTCGAGCGCCGGATCCGCGTATGGCTGCTCTTTCGGCCACCCCATCCAGATCGCGGCGTGAGGCTCGAACTCCGCGGGCATGACGAAATCTTCCGCGGCCGTCCCGTCCGGATGCGCTCGAGCACCGCCCATCGCAGCGTCGCCCATTACCGTAGTGTCGGCACTCGGATCTGCCCATGTCCCCGAAGGGACACGCATGGATCCGCGCGCCCCGGCCTCACCTACCGCTCCGGCGATTCCTGAGGGGCGTAGCCGATGCTGCGCAGGAACCGCGAGAACAGGGCGGACTGCGAGCTGATCGCGAGCCTTCGGTAGATGCTCTTGCGATGGTTCTTCACGGTGCCGACCGCGATGCCGAGCTGTTCCGCGACCGACTTCGACGAGTGCCCCTTCAGGATGAGAGCGACGATCTCGCGCTCCCGTGCCGACAGCGCACGGAACTCACCCCGGCGCAGCGCTTCATCGAGCGTCAGGAACGAGAGAGACCCGTGCCCGGCCTCCCGTTCGTCGGCTCCGGGCGGCCCGGCATCCCACTGTCGCCGCATCAGGTGCTCGATGACCGGCTGGAAGTGCCGGAGCCGCTCGATACCCTTCTTCGAGAATGATTCCATGCCGTGCGCGCGGCCGATCGATGCGAAGACGTGCGACCCGTCTCTTCGCTTCGCGAACATCCCGATCTCGTCCGCCAGTCCCACGTCGGCGTAGTAGCTGGAGAAGTACCGGGACTTGCGGAAGTGGTCAGGCTGGACGTCCTGCAAGGTCACCACACGCTCGCGCGCGCCAGCGACGAGATAGTCGTAGAACGGATCGAGCAGGTAGGCGCCGCGCAGATACGCGCCGACGACGATCTCACGCCGCTCCGGGCGAATGTCGTCATACAGGAGCGCCGGCCGGCCTCCTCTGGCGTGCAGGGTGACCAGCGAGGACGTGAACGGAATCAGGGCGCCGACGAACGACAGCAGCGACCGCGGTCCGGCCGGAGTGCCGCTGTCGCGTATCGCGCGGGCCAGCAGCTCGACCGTCGGCTTGTCCATGGAAGCCCGGCCCTGTCGGCGTCCTCAGCAGCCCATGCCGCGGACCGGCCCAGCCGTCACGATGCCGGCCGTCAGGATGACGGGCCGTCAAGATGACGGGAAAAGAACCTGACCCAGTTGCGGTACATCACGTCGGTGACCTGGTCGTCGCCGTAACCGCGGCGGGCCAGCACGTCGGCCAGCCGGTTGTAGTCGACCACGGTGTCGATCTCCGCGGGCGCGCCGGTGCGGCCCCCCTGGCCGTCGGTGTCGCCGCCGATGCCCGCGTGCCGGACGTCACCGGCGAGCTGGCAGATGTGGTCGACGTGGTCGGCCAGGTCGTCGAGCGTGACGTCCTCCTTGCCGAACGGACGCTGAAGCCCGACCACGTCGGCCCAGTCGATGCCGCCGCGGTACAGCATGGCGGTGTCCATCGACACGCCGATCACGCCGTCGCGCTCGATGATCGCGCGCAGGACCTCGTCCGGGAACTGCCGCTCACCGGGGACCAGCGCCCGGCAGTTCTGGTGCGTGGCGATCACGGGGCCGTCGAACCGGTCGAGCGCCTGCGCGATGGTCGCGTCGGAGGCGTGGGTGGCGTCCAGCACGATACCCAGGCGGCTCATGTCGGCAAACAGCCGGTCCGCCGGTGGAAACAGCCCGCCGTCGGTCCCCGTGCCGGTGCCGTGGCCGTAGGCGCTGGTGTCGTAGTGCGTGAGGCTGACGATGCGCAGGCCGGCGGCGTGGAATTCCTCCAGGGACTCGGTGTCCAGGATCGGGTCGGCGCCCTCCAGCCCGATGATCACGCCCACCGGCAGGCCGTCGAAACCCGCTCCGGCACGCTCAGCCGCCTCCCAGCCCTGCATGTGATCGGCCAGGTCCGCCGCCGTGGCCAGGATGCGGTAGTTCCCGCGCCGCTCCATGATCCGGTAGAAGGAAAACTGGCCCCACGCCTCCGCATAGGCCAGCTCACCCGAGCGGTGGCCCCAGAGCTGTGCCCCCGGGCGGTGGATGCGCGCGTTCAGCTTGCCGATGAAGGCGGCGACGCCGGCGCGGCGCTGCTCGGGGACGGACGCCATGAGATTCGACTGGTAGCGGGGATCCTCGCTGGCCATGCCGGCCGGAGGTGCTGCGCGAACCGTCTGGATCGGCTGCGTGAGATCGGCGTTGAGCCGCACCGCCACGCAGGCCGGGTAGTCTCCGTCGAAGATCAGCACGGCTACGCGTCGCTCCAGTCGAAGACGACGTTCATCATCGTCTTGTCCCGCTTGAACGCCATGTCGTACGCCTGCTGCATCTCCGTGTAGTGCAGCCGGTGGGTGATCAGCTTGCTGGGCTTGAGCACCCCGTCGGCCATGAGCTGCAGCACGTGCGGCCGGTGGTGGCGCGTGCCGGCCGCCGTGCCCGACAGCTCCGCCGGACGCGGATACAGGCTGGGGTCGCCGCCCGAGACGGCGATCAGCGTGACCGCCTTGTCGTAGAAGAGCTGCATGGCCAGCGGGTTGAAGTCCAGGTCCTCCTCGCCGCGGCCGAGCAGGCTGACGATCGCCACGCGGCCGTCGCGGCGGACGATCTCCAGCGAAGTCCTGTAGGCCGGCCACGGGTTGGCCGTCAGGATCACCAGGTCGATGCCGCGCCCGCCGCTGAAGCGGTCGAGCTTGGCGTGCAACTCCGGATCGTCGGACATGAGCGCCTCGTGCGCGCCCATGGTGCGCGCCGCCCGCAGGCGGATGTCGCTGTTGCCCAGCGCCACCGTGCGCGCGCCGAACAGCGGCCCCAGCGCCACCGCGCCCAGCCCCAGCGTGCCCAGGCCGACCACCGCCACCGTCTCTCCCGGACGGAACAGCGCCTTGTGATAGCAGAGCGCGCTCAGCGCATACAGGTTGCCGTACACGGCATCCTCGGGCTCGGCGCCGTCCGGGACCTTCGCCGGATCCTCGCCAGCCTGCATGATGTACATCGACTGGTGCCAGGTTCCGGAGATCACCCGGTCGCCGACAGCCAGATGCTTCACCGCGCTCCCCACCCCGCGCACGACGCCGAGGTTGCTGTCGCCGACGCCTCGCGGGTAGTCGGGCGCGCCGGGGACCCGCTCGGCGCCCTCGTAATTGCCGCGGTCGGTGCCGATCTTCAGAGCGCTGACCGTCGTCTGCACCCACACCTCGTCCGGCGCCAGGTTGTCGGTGTCGAGGGTGTCCTCCTCCATGCGCAGGTCGCCGGGTCCATAGAGGATGGGTCTCTTGCAGGTGGTCATTGCGAGGACTCCTCCGAGCTTTCTTCGGCGAGGTGTGCCTGCAGGCGCTGCGCCTGCTTGCGGCTGCCGATGTGGAGCTTCCGGTAGGCCTCCTCGGAGGAGGCGAACGGCGCATCGCCGGTGCCGTGCCAGCCGAGCTGGGTGAACATCGGGTTGCGCCGGCCGGTCTGCGCCTCGCGCCGCTCGACGTGGGCGGCCATCCGCTCCTCCAGCAGGGCGACCACGTCCGGCTCCCGCTCGGCCAGGTTGTCCAGCTCCTCGGGATCGCGCGCCAGGTTGTACAGTTCCACCTCCGGCTTGAAGTGGAAGTCGGGCTCCAGGGCGTGGATGAGCTTCCACTCCGGCGTGCGCCAGCCGTGCTTGCGCATCCAGGTCGCCTCGGTCAGGTAGAGCTCCGTCTCCGGGACGAACGGCTCGCCCCGCGCCAGCGGCACCAGGCTGCGGCCGTCGAACTCCAGCCCCGGATCGACGCCCAAGAGTTCCAGCATCGTCGGCGTCATGTCCTTGGTCTGCACCCACGGGTCGACCCGCGCGCCGGCGGGCACCTGACCGGGAGCGCGGATGACGAGCGGCACCACCAGGTTCGGGTCGTACAGGCCGTGGTGGTCGTACCAGCACTCGTGCTCGTCCAGGGTCTCGCCGTGGTCGGCGGTGAGAACCACCACGGTATCCTCGGCCAGGTCGAGTTCGTCGAGCACCGTGAACAGCCGGCCGATCGCCGCGTCCATGTAGGCGACCGCGCCGTCGTAGAGGCTGTTGACGAACTGGGCGTCGGTGACCTTGCCCGGAAACCAGGAGCTGAAGTAGTCGGCGAACGGTGCGAACGCGTACAGGCCGTCCAGCGAGTGGTTGGACGGGTCGAGCTCGTCTCCCTCGTAGAAGAGGCGGTCGAAGGGCGCCGGCGGCAGGTAGGGGCTGTGCGGGTCCATGTGGCGCAGGAACAGGAAGAACGGATCGTCGCTCCCGGCCACCGTGCGCAGGTACGGGATGGTGACCTCGTTGAGGGCGTGCGCCTTGGGCATGCTGCCGGGCTCGTCGCCCCAGCCGTCGTACTCCAGGTAGGTCTGGAAGCCTCGCGAGGCCGGATTGCCGGGGAATCCCACGCAGCAGGTCGAGTAGCCGGCCTGCTTCAGGATCGTTGGCAGCATCGGCGCTGCCACGTCGCCCTTGTGGCGCAGCCCCACCACGCCGGTGCCGAAGCAGTCGCGGCCGGTGAGCATCGACGAGTAGGCCGGCGTGGTCGGCACGCTGGGGCTGAACGGATGGCGGAACATCGTTCCCTGCTCCGCGAAGCGGGCCATGTGCGGCGTGGTCAGGCGGTGGTAGCCATACAGGCTCATGCGGTCGCGCCGCAGGCTGTCGATCGCGATCAGCAGCAGGTTCGGTTGTGACGCCATCAGCGTGCCCCAAGCGCCTTCAGGCAGGCGTTGAGGTAGCCCGCGCTCTCCGCGGCGATGACGGCGCTGGCGGCCGGATCGTCCCACGTCTGCGCGCCGATCACCTCCAGGCTCAGCGCGCCGTCGTAGCCGGCCTCCGCCAGCACGCCGCAGTAGCCGGCCAGGTCGATCTGGCCGCGTCCGCACGCCTGCTGGGAGGGTGGTCCGGGCGAAGGTTCCCGCGACGGGCAGTCGCGGATGTGCACGTGCCGCACGCGGCCGACCACGGCGCGGAGCGCCTCGACCACGTCCTCGCCCGCGCGGTGGATGTGGCTGGGGTCCATGTTGACGCCGAACCCGGGCGAGTCGATCGCCTCCATGACGGCCAGCGTGGTGGGGGTGTCGTGCACGGCGCTGCCCACGTGCGCCTTCAGGCAGAGGGTGACCCCGTGCGCGTGCGCCTCGTCGGACAGCGTGGCGATCCGCTCCACGGCGGACTCGAGCGAGTCCTCGTCCCCGGTCTTCCCGCCGGAGCCGATGCACACCGCGGGGATGCCGATCTCGGCCGCGGCCTCGAAGGCCAGGCGCAGGCGCTCCTCGTCGAGGGCGGACTCTTCCATCGCCAGCGGCTGCAGGCCGTGGTCGTCGAGGATGGTGCGCATTTCGGCCGCCTGCGCACGCCAGTTCGACAGTTCCAGATGCTCGCACATGCCGGCCAGGGCCGCGACCTCGACCCCGTCGTAACCCGCCGCCGACAGCACTCGCGCCGCGGTCGCGAAGCCGGACCGGCCGAAGAGAACGGTGTTCGCTGAAAGCTTGATCATGGTTGGCGGCATCATGTCACCTGCGACCGGCCGGGCGCCACCGCGAGTTGACGGTCATCTCGCGCTTCCGTATGTTCGTCTGCTCCGCCATGGCATTCGAATCACGGGTCTACGCGCTACGCATCGAGCCTCACCCCAACGCCGACCGCCTGGAGCTGGCGGCGATCGGCGGCTTTCGCTGCGTCGTCGGCAAGGACAGTTATGCCGACGGCGATCTGGCCGCCTACATCCCCGAGGGAGCGATCTGCCCGGAGTGGCTGATCGCGGAGCTGGGGCTGGAAGGCAAGCTGGCCGGCAGCAAGAAGAACCGCGTCAAGGCGGTGCAGCTTCGCGGCTCGCTGTCGCAGGGCCTGGTCTACCCGGTCCGCGACGGGATGATCCGCGGCCGGCAGGTAGCCGAGGGCGACGACGTCACCGAGCTGTTGGAGCTGGTCAAGTACGAGCCGCCGATCCCGATCTCCATGCAGGGCGAAGTGCGGGCGGTCCACGGCGCGACCCTCAAGTACGACATCGAGGACTTCAAGAAGTACCCGGAGGAGTTCCGCGAGGGCGAGGCGGTGGTCATGACCGAGAAGCTGCACGGCACGTGGTGCGGCCTTGGGCGGCATGCCGAGCACGGGCCGGTCGTCACCTCCAAGGGCATGTCCGACAAGGGGCTGGCGCTGCTGCTGGACGAGGTGAACCGGAACAACCTGTACGTGCGGACCTGGAGCGCGCACCAGGAGGCGTTCGAATCCGCGCGCGCGCGGATCGCCGCTGACGGGCAGTCGTTCTATGTCCTGGGCGAGGTCTACGGCCGCGGCGTGCAGGACCTGCACTACGGCCAACCCAACCCCGCGTTCGCGGTGTTCGACGCGTACGTCGGCGAGCCGGGAACGGGCCGCTACCTGAACCCCGACGAGTTGGCGGAGACGTTGAGCGATCTGTTTCCGCTGGTCCCCGAGCTGTACCGCGGGCCGTTCAACCGTGAGAAGCTGCAGGAGTTGACCGACGGCGTGACCACGCTCGGCGGCGCCCACGTGCGCGAAGGCGTGGTCGTGAAGCCGGCCGCCGAGCGCGTGTCGCACGAGTTCGGCCGGGTGATCCTGAAGAGCGTCTCCGGGAAGTACCTGACGCGCAAGGGCGGAACGGAGTTCAACTGAACCGCGGGTGACGCGGCGCCGGTGATGCGGTCTACTACCGGCATGCTGAACGCATTGGCCGATCCTCTGCGGGAGTTCACCGTGGTGCCGCAATGGTTCTGGAACGACGTGCTCACCGAGGACGAGCTGGTGCGCCAGATCGCCGACTTCCAGGCGCACGGCGTGTACGGCTTCATGATCCATCCGCGCGTCGGCCTGCCGCGCGACATCGGCTGGATGTCCGATCGCTTCCTGCACTTCATGCACGTGGCGATCGAGGAGGCGCGGCGGCGCGACCTGCTGGTCTACCTGTACGACGAGGGCATGTACCCCTCCGGAGCAGCCAGCGGCCAGGTGGTCGCCGCCGATCCGGCGCTGCAGTCGCGCGGCCTGGACTACCAGGTGCTGACGGCCGGCGAGGAGCCGGCCCTGGCGCCGGGCCACCACCTGGCGGCGATCACCGAGCGCGCCAGCGGCACCCGCCTTGCGTTCTACGACCGCCCGACCCGCTGCCATATCCGCGGCCTGCACTACACCGATCCGGACGAGGCCACGCGCGCCGAGGATGAGCCCGCCACGGCCGACCTGCTCAACCCGGCGGCGGTCGCCTGCTTCATCAGGCTGGTGTACGACCGGTTCGCGGAAGCGTTCGGGGAGCATTTCGGCACCCTCATCCGCGGCATCTTCACCGATGAGCCCAACGAGTACGGCGGCAAGTGCCGGAGGGAGAAAGGCCGTATCCGGGCCGGCACGACCGGCATCCTGCAGCACGTCGAGCGGCTGCTCGGCTACGACTTCGCCCCTCGCCTGCCCGCGCTCTGGTTCGACGGCGAGCCCGACGCGCCGCAGGCGCGCGCGGACTACAACCGCGCGATGCGGCTGCGGCTGCACGAAACCTACTACCGGCCGCTCTCCGACTGGTGCGCCGAGCACGACATCGCCCTGTGCGGGCACCCCCAGTGGACGGACGACCTGGGCTCCGAGCGCTTCTTCCAGATCCCCGGGCAGGATGTCATTGCCGGCATGATCCTTCCCGGCAAGCCGGGTGCGATCGACGGACGGGAGTCGGTGCAGGCGAAGTGCGTGTCCTCGTCGATGGTTCACCTGGGCCGCCGGCAATGCAGTGAGGAATTGCTCGGCGCCTACGGCCACACCCTGACCTACGAGCAGGTGAAGTGGGTGACCGACTGGTGCCTGGTGCGGGGGATCAACCTGCTGTTTCCCCACGCGTTCTTCTACTCGGTGCGCGGCCACCGCGTGAACGAGGCGCCGCCCGACGTCGGACCCAACAGCCCCTGGTGGGACCGCTACCGCCCCTACGCCGACTACTGCCGGCGGCTCTGCTACGTAAACACGGACGCCCGGCACGTCTGCGACGTGGCGGTCCTGGCGGACGCCTGCTACGTGCCGTGGCGGGCGGCGCGCGTGCTGTTCACGCACCAGCGCGACTTCAACTACCTGGAGGCCCGCCACCTGTGGGAGGACGCGCAGGTCGACGCCGACGGCATCCGGCTGGCCGGCATGCACTACCGCGCGCTGATCGTCGACGGCTTCGACGACGGCCTGAACCGGCTGCCGGAACGCGCCGTCGAGCCGCTGCGCCAGCTGGAAGACGCCGGCCGACTCCTGCGCTGGCCCGCTGGTGATGGCGCTGCGGACGGCGACCTGATCGCCGAGCTGGAGCGGCTGGCGCCGGCCGACCTGCGGGTGACGCCGTCGCAGCCCGACCTGCGCTACCGCCACGTCGTCAAGGACGGCGGGCACTGCTACCTGATCACCAACGAAGGCGTGCACCCGGTCGAGGCGTGCATCGACGTGTCCGCCGCCGGCCACTGCACCTGGATCGACCCGTTCACGCTGGAACGCCGGAATGGCGATTCCGGCGAGTGCCGGCTCGCTCCCTACACCTCGACGCTGCTCTGGGTCGAGCCGCAACCCCGGCGGGAGGCCGAATCGGATCCAGAGTAGTGACCACCCGCGGCACCGACGGACTGCGACCATACCGACTCGGTGACCTGAAGGGGGACGTGTTCGGCGGGGTCGTGTCCGCGGTGATGATGGTGCCGGTGGCGCTCGGGTTCGGGGTGCTTTCCGGGCTCGGGCCGGTGGCGGCCTTCTACGGCGCGATCGCCGTGGGGTTCCTCACCGCCGTGCTCGGCGGCGCCGCGCCGATGATCTCCGGTCCCAGCGCGATCGTGACCATTTTCACGGCGGTCATCATCGGCACCTACGCCGACGACCTGGCCGAGGCGTTCACGATCGTCATGCTGGCCGGCCTGATGCAGATCGCCTTCGGGGCGCTGCGCCTCGGCAGGTTCGTGAACTGGCTGCCGGTCTCCGTGGTCCGCGGCGTGTTCGTGGGCGTGGGTTGCTACATCTTCATGAGCCAGACCCTGTGGTTCCTGGGCGCCCCGATCGAGCCCGGCATCGGGCTGATCGCCATCATCGCCTCCTGGCCGCAGGCGGTGGCCAACCTGAACGGTGACGCGCTGGGGGTGGCGGTGATCACTCTGGCGGTATTCATCGTCTGGCCGCCCAGGCTGCACCGGGTGGTCCCCAACGCGCTGGCGGCGCTGATCGCCGGCACGCTCGCGGGCGCGCTGTGGCTCGAGGCCGCGCCCCGCATCGCCGAGCCGCGGATCGGCATCCCGGCGCTGCAGACGCCCGTTCTCGCCCCTTCCGTCCTGCTGGAGGCCATCCAGCCGGCCCTGATCCTGGCGTTCCTCAGCTCCATCTACAACCTGCTGACGGCGCTGATCATCGACCCGATCACCGGCCGCACCCACAAGCCCGACCGCGAGCTCTTCGGCCTGGGCGTGGGCAACGTCGCCGCCGGCCTGATCGGCGGGCTGCCCGGCGCCGCGTCGGCCCCGTGCTCGCTGCTCGCCGCCCGCTCGGGCGGGCGCACCCCGGTCACGGGCGTGGTCTGCGCCGCGGTACTGCTGGCCGTCCTGTTCGGGCTGGGGAGCACCCTCGCGTGGATCCCGCACGCCGCGTTCGCCGGCATCCTGATCAAGGTCGGCTGGGACATGATGGACATCCGCTTCCTGCGGCGCATCCCCAGGCTGTCCGCCGACATCGGCATCGTCACGCTGCTGACCGCGGCGCTGTCGATCTTCGCCGACGTGATCTCCGCGATCGCCGTCGGCTTCTTCATCGCCGGCATGGCCAACGCGCTACGCTCCGAGCGGCAGGAGCTCAACCAGACCGTCTCCACCCCGCTGCTCGACATGGTGCTCTTTCCGGAGGGCGAGCTGCCGCCCGACGCCGATCCGTTCCGCGCGCGCGTCGGGCTGCTGTCGCTGCGCGGCCGCTACTCCATCGCCTCCGCGCGGGAGATCGTGCGCGTCATCAGCCCCGACCTGGCCGGCCACGAGGTCGTGATCTTCGACTTCAGCGAGACCGAGGGCATGGACGACAGCGCGGCCATGGCGCTGGAGGAACTGATCAACGGCAGCGTCCTCGGCCAGGACAAGGGCTGCATCGTGGCGGGGCTCTCCGGCGACCTGGAGAACAGCCTCACCGCGCTCGGCATCTTCGACCGCCTGCCGCAGGACTGCTTCGCCGCCGATCTGGACGAAGCCAAGCGCGCCGCCGCCCGGCTTCTGGAACGGTAGCTCAGCCGACCGGCTCGACCTCGACCACTTCCGAGCGCTCGAACGAGCGGACGCACGCCTCGATGACGAGCTGCGCCTGCAGCGCGTCCACACCGGAGGCGTCGATCCCTTCCGGCGGCGCGCCCGAATCGAGCTGGTCGACCCAGCGGGCGATCCGGCTGTCGAAGGTCTCGTTGAAGCCGAGCATCCCGCCCAGGTAGTGCAGGGTCTCCGCTTCCTCGCTCTCGCGCGTGAAGAAGGTCAGGCGCTGGCACGCCTCCTCCAGCAGGAAGCGTCCCTTGGAGCCCGTCACGTCGCAGGTCTCCAGGCCGAAGCCACCGCCGGCGTCGTAGCTGCCGGTGAGCGATCCGATCATGCCGCCCGCGAACTCGAAGATGATCTTGGCGTTGGACCAGATCGAGCGGCCCTCCCCCTTCATGAAGAAGGCCGCCACCCGCTTGATGTCGCCGCCGAAGTAGCGCATCACGTCGATCGAATGGGGGTGCAGCGCGCGGATGTGGAACCAGGGCGAGGTCTCCACCGGGTTGTTGATCCACATGGTCATGCCGATCATGTGCAGGGTCCCCAGCCGGCCGGCGTCCGCCCACTCCCTGGCGCGCTCGGCGGCCGGCGTGAAGCGGTGGTTGAGGTTGATCGCGTAGGGCAGGTTCTTCGCCGCGGCCAGCTCGACCATCTTGCGGCCCTCGTCGATCCGGTTGGAGATGGGCTTCTCGCCGAGCACCGGGATGCCGGCTTCGAGCAGCTCCATGGTCGGTGCGAAGTGGTCGCCGCCATTCTCCTCGCCCTTGGTGCAGACGCTGCACGCCGCCAGCTCGATGCCGCTGGACAGCATGTCGGCGATGGACGTGAACGTCCGCGCGCCGTGCGCGCCGGCAAGCTGCGCGGCGCGCGCCTCGTCGATGTCGCAGACCGCGACCACGTCGCTCTTGGGGTGCTTGGCGTATGCTTGCGCGTGGCGGGTACCGATGCCGCCCGCGCCGACGATGCCGATGTTCATGTCGCCGCGGAGCCTACCACGGTCCCCGCGGAGAGGCATCGATGACGCGGAAATCCGGCTGCGTGACCGCCAATGACGGCGTGCGCCTGCACTACGACGAGGCCGGCGCCGGCAAGGCGGTGGTGCTCATCCACGGAGGCGGCCTGAGCAACGTCTGGTGGGACCGCAACCTGCCGGACCTCAGCCGTCGCTTCCACGTGATCGCGCCGGACACGCGCGGCTGCGGCCGCTCGCAACGCACCCCCTGGGGCCACCGCACCGCCCGCTACGCGGCCGATGTGCACGAGATTATCCATGCCCTGGGACTGCACGACGTAACGCTGGTCGGCTGGTCGATCGGCGCCCGCACCTGCTTCTCCTACCTGGAGCTGTTCGGCAGCCACCGGCTGCGGGGAGTGGTGCTCGTGGACGAGACCGTGCACGTCTCCGTGCACGCAGCGCGCCCGCCGGGCTCCGAGCGGCAGCCGGGCGAGAGCGACCGCGACCACCGGCGGCGGTCGATGCGGACGATGCTGGGCCCGGTCTACGGCCCGCACGCCACGGACGAGGAGATCCACCGGCTGGCCGACTCCGCCTCCGGTTACGCGCCGGCCGGCGATACGCTGGGCCCCGACTACCACGCGCAGGATTGGCGCCCGCTCTGCCCCGCGATCACGGTGCCGGTGCTGGTGGCCACCGGCCGTGACAGCGGCGCGCTCCCGGGCTGCCAGTACGCCGCCGACCACATCCCGGGCGCCCGCCTGGAGATCTTCGAGAACAGCGACCATGCACCGTTCTACTCGGAAGCCGAGAAGTTCAACCGCGTCGTCTCCGACTTTGTGAACGACCCGCTCGGAGAGTAGTCCCGGCTTCGTGGTAGCGAACGCCACGTGGTGTGCCTATCATCGGGAGCTGCTGAACCATGGCACCACGGACGACGACCAGGAAGCGAACGAGCCGGGCTCGCAGCGGCACGCGCTCCTCGTCACGCGCTCGGAACGGCGGCAAGCTCCGCATCGGCGACCATTGGAACGCGATCACCATCATCGCCCTTTCACAGAACAGCCCGCTGAAGGCGATCGCCGAGTTCGTCGAGAACTCCATCGACGCGAACGCCAGAAACGTCACCATCGTCCGCGGCCGCGAGCAGGGCGAGCACTACCTGCGCGTCGTGGACGATGGCGAGGGAATCCGGCTGAACCAGGATGGCGTGCCCGACTTCGCCTACGTCGCGACCCACATCTGCGACTCGATCAAGCGCACGCTCAAGCGCCAGGGCGCCGGCAACATCCAGGGCGAGTTCGGCATCGGCCTGCTGAGCTTCTGGACGGTCGGCGAACGGCTCGTGCTCTCCTCTCGCGGTGCGGACGGCCACGCGTACGAGATGGAGATGCTGAAAGGCGATCAGCGCTACCAGCTCAAGCGGCGCCGCATCCTGTTCGCCCAGCCCGGCACGGAACTGCTCATCCGGCCGCTGTTGCCCGGCATCCGCCAGTTGAGCGCCGAACGCATCCAGGGATTCCTAGCCAGCGAGCTGCGCGAACGCATCCGCGCGTCGGGCGTGCGCATCCGCATCAAGGACCGGCGTGCCCGCGCGGAGCTGGAAGTCGTGCCCCGCGAGTTCACGGGTCGACCGTTGCGGGGCATCGAGCCGATCCAGACTCCCGAGGGCACCGTCGAAGCCGAGATCTACCTGAACGAACCGAGCGCCGACAACTGCGTCGCACTGTTCCGCCATGGCACCCGTGTGGTGCCCGACATCTCCCGGCTGCCCGGACTGGATCGGGAACCGTGGACATCGGGGTTGCTCCAGGGGCTCGTCGAAGCGCCGTTCCTGCAGCTCACCCCCGGCACGCGTGACGGCGTCGTGCTCGACGCCCGGTTCGAGGCGCTGCAGACCGGGTTGCAACAGATCGAGCCGGCGATCATCGAGCAGATCGAGCGGGAGCGAGCCGCGGCCGAGGAGGAAGCCAGCCGCAGCATCCTGCGCTCGGTGCGCAAGGCACTCACCGAAGGCTTCCAGTCACTGCCCCGAGAAGATTACACGATGCTGGAGGTGCCCGAGCCGCGCCGTACGCGTGTCGCCGGCGCCGACGGTCACCAGTCGGAGAGCGACGGACACGGCGAGTTGCCTCTGAGCGCCGACGACCCGGCGCAGGCGGTCGAGCCTGGGCCGACGGAGCCGACGAACGATGCAGAGCCGTCGGCGCCCACGCCGCGCAAATTCTACGAGCACGCGGGTCCGCTGCACAAGGTGACCGTGTCCCCTGCCTCTTCGGTGGTGAAGGTCGGCGAGTCATGCACGATCCGCTGCATCCCCAAGGACCGCAGCGGCCGCGTGATCGAGGCCGGCGTGGACGTCCGATGGCGGCTCATCGAAGGCGGCGGCAGTCTCGCCGACGACGACCGCGAGGTCGTCCGGTTCATGGCGTCCGACCAGCCGGGGCTCACCGTCCTCCAGGCGACCGCGAAGCAGGCCGAGATGGAGTGTTCGGCCGAGGCCACGGTCACGGTGGCCGAATCCATCGGGGAACGGCTCGGCAACTCCGACCACGGAGGCGGACGCGGGATCCCCGACTACACCTATCGCCATGCGCCCGGCGAGTTGTGGCGCTCCCGGTACGATGCCGAGCACAACCTGATCGTCGTCAACAACGGCCACAGCGACTTCCGCTACGCCGAGCAGAAACGACCGCGCCAGCTTCGCTACATGCTGCGGCTCTACGCCAAGGAGCTCGTGCTGAGCAACTTCGCCGGCTACGACCCCGACCAGATGCTGGAGCGAATGATCGAACTGTCGCTCTACACGGAGGAACACCTCCGTTGACTTCTCGCGAGGCGCCACGATCAAGAAACGAAGCCGGTCCTCGATGAGCGACGTTTCCAAGCTGAGAGAACCGATTCGGAAGGAACGGGATCGCGAACGGCTTCGCGGCCTTCTGCTCGAAGGCGCCGCTTCCCCTCCGACCGCTCCCGCAGACGCTGCCTTCTTCGACGAGTTGCGAGAACGGGTGCACCAACGCGCGAAGGGGTGACGGCAAGCCGGTCACTCCCCGCGAGCGGGCCAAACGGGACATCCAGGACGCTTCTACAGGTCGGCGACCTCTTCAATGGTTTCGGCGACCAGGGCGAACAGGTCGTCGATCTGGGACGGCGTGATGGGCAGCGGCGGCGCCAGGGCGATGGTGTCGCCGGTGACGCGGATGAACGCCCCCTTCTGGAATGCCTTGTGCAGGGCGGTCATGCCGCGCGCGGCCGGCTTGCCCGGGACCGGAGCCAGCTCGATCGCCGCGGTCAGTCCGATGTTGCGAATGTCGATCACGTGCGGCAGCCCGCGCAGGGCGTGCGCGGCGTTCTCCCAGTGCTCGGCGAGATCGGCCGCACGCGTCAGCAGATTGTCGCTCTCGTAGACCCTGAGGGTGGCGCGCGCCGCCGCGCAGGCCAGCGGATGCCCGGAGTAGGTGTAGCCGTGGGTGAACTCGATCGCGCCCTCCGGTCCCGACATGAACGTGTCGTAGATCTCCTCCCGGACTGCCACCGCTCCCATCGGCACGGTGGCGTTGGTCAAACCCTTCGCCAGCGTGACCATGTCGGGCAGCAGGTCGAAGCGCGTGGCCGCAAACGGTGAGCCCAGCCGCCCGAAGCCGGTGATCACCTCGTCGAAGATCAACAGGATGCCGTGCGCGGCGGTGATCTCCCGCAGCCGTTCCAGGTAGCCGACCGGCGGCACCAGCACGCCCGTCGAGCCGGACATGGGCTCGACGATCACCGCGGCGATGGTCTCCGCGCCGTGCAGGGCGATCAGGTCGAGCAGCGCGTCGGCGCGCTCTGCCCCGTGCGCGGGCTGCCCGCGGCTGAATGCGTTGCGCTCCGGGTCGTGGGTGTGCGGCAGGTGATCGACGCCGGGAAGCAGCACCCCGTACGGCGTGCGGTTGGGGCCCATGCCGCCCACGGAGATCCCCCCGAAGCCCACCCCGTGGTAGGCGCGCTCGCGGCCGATCAGGCGGGTGCGGGCGCCCTCACCGCGCCGCCGGTGGAAGGCGAGCGCGATCTTCAGCGCGGTGTCCACAGCCTCGGACCCGGAGTTGACGAAGAACGGGTGGCCGAGGTCGCCCGGCAGGATCGCCTGCAGCTCGCCGGCCAGCTCGAACGCCGCCGGATGGCCCATCTGGAAGGAGGTCGCGTAGTCCATCTCCGCGACCTGGCGCTGCACGGCCTCCACGATCTCCGGCCTGCCGTGGCCGGCGTTCACGCACCACATGCCGGCGATCCCGTCGATGAGCCGGCGGCCGTCGCGGGAGCGGTAGTAGATGCCCTCGGCGGACTCCACCAGCCGCGGGGCGCTCTTGAATTGCCGGTTCGCCGTGAACGGCATCCAGTAGGTTTGCAGGTCCAGGTCGCTCGTCTTCGTTGACACCAGTTCCCTCCGATCGGAGAATCGTCAACGGACCGTACCGCCCCGCGGGCTCGCGCTCAAGCACTCAACCATGCCAGTCGAACCACCCCCGTACGGAGTCGTCAACGCCCGCGACTGCGGCATGACCGCGCGCGACGGCGTGCGGCTGGCCACCGACGTCTGGCGGCCGGCCCGCGACGGCGAGCCACTGCCGGGCCCGTTCCCGGCGATCCTGTTGCGCACCCCCTACAACCGCGCGCGCCCCACCCACCAGGAGATGTGCGAGTTCCTGGCCGGCCACGGCTACCTGGCGGCGATCCAGGACTGCCGCGGGCGCTATGCCTCGGAAGGCGAGTTCGTGCTGCTCGCCAACGAGGGCCCCGACGGCTACGACGCGATCGAGTGGCTGGCGGCGCTGCCGTACTGCGACGGCAACGTCGGCACCTACGGCACCTCCTACCTGGCGTGGGTCCAGAACGCCGCGGCGATCGAGCGGCCGCCGCACCTGAAGGCGATGTGGGTCAACCAGGGAGGCGCCAACGGCAACACCGCGACCCTGCGCCACAACGGCGCGCTGGAGCTGCGCTGGCTCACCTGGGCGGTGACCTTCGGCACGGTGTCGCGCGAGGCGCTGCACGACCCGGAGTTGCAGGCGAGTCTCACCCGCGCCGGCGAGCGGATGTACGAATGGCTGAGGCGCCTGCCGTGGAGCGGCGACGACTCTCCGCTGGCCGGCCTGCCGGGCTACGAGCGCTGTGCGCGCGACCTGTACGAGCACGGCGACGCGGACGAGTTCTGGCAGCAGCCCGGCCTCAACTTCGCCGCCCACTACGACCGCACGGCCAACGTGCCGACCATGTACGCCGGCTCCTGGTACGACTCCTACACGCGCGCCACGGTCGAGAACTACCAGGCGCTGAGCGCACGGCTGGCCAACCAGTCGCTGCTGATGGGAGCGTGGGTGCACGGCGACTCGACCATGGACACTTGCGTGGCCGGCGACGTGGACCTGGGGCCGGGCATGCCGGTCGCGGGCAATCTGGCGGCCGATTTCCGGCACCTGGTAAAGGGCTGGTTCGACCATCACCTGCGCGGAGAGGCAAACGGCGTCGAAGCCGAGCCGCCGGTGCGCCTGTTCGTGATGGGCGGCGGCACCGGCGGATGCACCGCCGAGGGGCGGCTCGAGCACGGCGGGCGCTGGCGCACCGAGAACGAGTGGCCGCTGGCCCGTGCCGTCCCGACGACGCTCTACCTGGCGGCGGACGGTGGCCTGACCGCGGACCCGCCGGCCGCGGCCGCCGAGCTGACGGCCCGCTTCGATCCTGACGACCCGCTGCCGAGCATCTCCGCCAACACGTCCTCGCTGAACGAGATCCTGCCCTCACCGCCGCGCTTCACGCCGGAGGCGCCGAACGCCATGACGCGGGTGATGATCGTGCAGGGCGGCGCCGACCAGCGCACGCGGCCGGACGTGCACGGCTGCGAGCCGCCGTTCATGCCGCTGGAGTCCCGGCAGGACGTGCTGCTGTTCGCGACCGAGCCGCTGAGCGAGCCGCTGGAGGTGACCGGACCGATCTCCGTGACCATCCACCTCTCCTCCGACGCGCCGGACACCGACCTGTTCGCGATGCTGCAGGACTACTACCCGCCCAGCGCCGCGTGGCCCGACGGCTACCGGCTGAACGTGGCCGACGGCATCATGCGCGTGCGCTACCGCGACGGTATGGACCGGCCGCGGCCCTTGGAGCCCGGCCGGGTGTACCCGATCACCTTCCCGCTGTACCCCACCAGCAACCTGTTCGCCGCCGGCCACCGGCTGCGGCTGCTGGTCAGCTTCTCGTCGTTCCCGCGCTTCGACGTCAACCCCAACACCGGCGAGCCGATGGGCCGCCACACGCGCACGCGGGTGGCCACCAACACCATCCACCTGTCGCCGGAGCATCCGTCGTCGATCGAGTTGCCGGTCGTGGGAGAAGGAGGCCGCGCATGAGCCTGCGCGTCGGACTGGTCGGCTCGCGCTTCGCCGCCAATTTCCACGCCGAGTGCTACCGCGGCCTGGGTGAAGGAGCCGTGACCCTTGCGGGGATCTACTCGCCTACCCCCGAGCGCCGCGACGAGTTCGCCGGACGGCACGGCGTGACCGCCTGCGCCTCGCTCGATCAGCTCCTGGAAACCTGCGACGTGATCGACGTCTGCGCGCCACCGTACTCGCACGAGCCGTGCGTGCTCGCCGCAGCGGCCGCGGGCAAGCACGTGATCGTTGAGAAGCCGTTCACCGGCGCCTTCGGGCCGGCGGACGATCCCGGCTGGCGCGGCGACCTCGCCTCCAAGGGAGGGATGCTCGAGGAGGCGATGGCCAGCGCATCGCGCATGCGCGACGCGGTCGAGCGGGCCGGCGTCACGCTGTGCTACGCCGAGAACTGGGTCTACGCCCCGTCCGTACAGAAAGAGGTGGAGGTCATCGTCAAGACGCCGGCGCGCATCGTGTGTATCCTGGGCGAGGTGCCCCACTCCGGCTCGCACTCGCGGGTCTACGGCATCTGGCCCAAGCCGGGCGGCGGCTCGCTGGTCGGCAAGGGGTGCCACCCGCTCACCGCCGCGCTCTACCTGAAGCGCGTGCAGGGGCAGGCCACCGACGGCGCCCCGGTGCGGCCGCGTGCGGTCAGCGCCCGCGTGCACCGGCTGACCGGCGCGGCCGGCTTCCGCGACCTGGGCTGGCTGCGCACCGACTACCACGACGTGGAGGACTACTGCCAGGTGCACGTGGTCTTCGACGACGGCACCGTCGCCGACATCCACTCCACGGAGATCGTCATGGGCGGGGTGCACAACTGGCTGGAGGTGTACGCGAACAACCACCGCATGCGCTGCAACATCAACCCGACCGACACCAACCTCCTCTACAACCCGGAGGAACGGCAGCTCGACGACGTGTACGTGGTGGAGAAGATCGGCACCAAGCAGGGTTGGTCGTTCCCGGCCCCGGACGAGGACTGGGCCACCGGCTACCTTCAGGAGCTGGCCGACTTCCTGGGCGCGATCCGCGACGGGCGCCCGCCCGAGAGCGGCCTGCCGCTGGCGATCGACACCACCGCCGTCCTGTACGCCGCCTACCTGTCGGCAGAGCGGGGCGGCCAGGAAGTGGAAGTCCCGCGATGAGTCAGGCGTTGACGAAGGAGGCAGGCGAGGTGTCCGCCGAGCTTCAGGTGAGCCGCGACCGTGTGATGGTCCTGGTCAAGACCGGCCGCCTGGCGAGCTGGCACCGGCTCACTGAAGACGGGCGCCGCTCGGCGGAACAGGAGCACGTCGACCTGATGCTGTCGGTCGCCGCCCGCCACCGCATGCGGCGCCTGGAGGGCTTCCGGCTGATCGGGCAGCAGGGGCGCTGGCAGCGGTTCTGGCTGATCGAGTTTCCGACCTTCGCCGGCGCCGAGGAGTGGATCGAGGCGGAGATGGCGCCACCTTACGGCCGGGACGGCTTCTACGAGTACCACCTCGCCCGGCCGCTGGCGCCCGCTCACTTCGACGCCTGGCTGCCCGGACCGCCGCGGGTGATCGTTCCGCAGGAAGCCGATCCGGCCGTGATCCCGGTGCTCCGCGCCGACCAATCCAGCGTGGTGGTGCTGCAGTTCTCCCGTTCCGAGGGCGCCGACGGCCGCGCCGATGCGGAGCGGTCCGAGGGCCTGCGGCGGGTTGCCCGCGAGCACGGGATGCTGCGGCTGGAGTGCTTCCAGCTCATCGACCCCGTCCCGGCGTGGCACCGCGCCTGGATCTGCGAGTTCCCGGACCTTGCCGGCGCCGAGGCGTGGATCGAGGCGGAGGCGGAGCCTGAGCGCGCGGCGCGCGCCGGGCGCATCTCCTTCCTGTCGCGCCGCTGGTCACCCGAGTACACCGCCGCTTGGTGCCGGGCCGAAGGCTGAGGGCCGAAGGCCGAGGCCCGACGGCGTGAGCGCCTCGACCTGACCGGACGTCCATGCTGCTCGGACAGCCGTTGCCCATCGTGGCGGCGGCCGCGGCGATCGTCGCCGCCTCCTCGGCGCTGCAGGCGACTGTCGGCTTCGGCCTGGCGCTGCTGGCGATCCCGCTGCTGCACCTGAGCGGCTTCCCGCCCGAGCAGGCGATCGCCATCTCCAGCTCGGCAATGATGGTGCAGATGGCCAACGGCGTGCTGAGGCTGCGCGCTTCCGTAGAGGCGCGCGAGCTCCTGTGGCCGCTGGCGATCACCATGCCGGCCATGCTGGTCGGCGTGCTGGGCCTGCGGGCGGTGGTCGCCGTGAATCCCGACCTGGCCCGGCAGGCCGCCGGCGCCGTGGTGCTCGGCGCCCTGGTGGTGCTGCGGGTGGTGCGGCCGGCCCCGCGCGCGCGGGTGGCGTGGCCATGGACGGCGCTGGCGATGAGCACCTCCGGGCTGCTGGGCGGGTCCACCGGCATGGGCGGTGCGCCGCTGGCCCTCTGGTCCTACGCGCACGAGTGGCCGGCGGATCGGATCCGCGCCACCATCTGGGCGATCGCCCTGCCGGCCACGGGCACGCTGCTGGCCCTTCTGGCGGTCGCGTTCGGGGCGAGCGCGGTGCGCGCGCTGGCGCTGGCCGCGCTGCTCGCGCCGTTCGCCCTGGCCGGCTCGAACGCCGGCTTGGCGCTGGCGCGCAGGCTGTCGGTCGAGCGGCTGCGCACCGCCGCCACCGTAGTGCTGGCCGTGCTCGGCGTCAGCGCGATCGTCCGCCCGCTGTTGTAGTAGACGCCCCACGCCTGACGTAGGCCACGCGCCGCGCCTGAAGCGCGATCGCGTCCGCGACCAGCTCCTCGCGCCTCCGAAACAGATCGCAGTCCTGATTCAGGTCGAACGCCGCCAGCAACCGGTCCATCGTCCTGCCGTGAGTCTCCAGCGCTCCATCCGCGAGGATGTGCTCGACCGCGACGCCCGCAGCGTCGAGCGCCCGCGCCACCAGAAGCGTCCGATGGCAGTCCAGCGGTTCCTTCTCCGCGCACATAATCGCCATACGGTACCTGGAGGCTGCATCGATGACGCGGGCGACTCCGTCACGAAAACCACGCGTCGCGGCGACCCGTTCATAGTCGACACGCCCTCTCTCGTAACAGGCGAGATCATCGGGGCGACCGCCGAGTTCACGCCCGAAGAACGCATAACGAATGCCGCGCGCATCGAGCGACGCTTCCAGCGCCTTTCGGTTGAAATGCGGTCGGAAGCGGCTATACGGCGCGGACCTCACGTCGGCCACGGCGGTGACCCGATGCCTGGCCAACAGCCCCAAAAACCGCTCCAGCGTGTGATTGGAGTGGCCGACGGTGACGATCCCGGCTTCCGTCACGTGAGCCCGCCCCCAATCGATGATCGCGGCGACCAGCTTGCGGCGGATCCGCTTGGGGTCGGTCCTCCCGCCGGCGTAGC
Source organism: Spirochaetaceae bacterium (assembly GCA_028820215.1). Next base: position 31,971 of record JAPPKD010000263.1, read on the forward strand.
TGACCGCCTGTACAGAGGCATGCGGAAGCCATCGCTGCGGTTCCTCCGTGCAGAGCAGCACTCCGGCAAGCGTCAGCCGCGCGCTCCCGTCCGCGGATAGTCGGCGTCAGGTCCGCTGTCGGCTCACCCATGGCTCTCCGTCCCTTGTCCGCCACCCGATGATAGAGCGGAAACGGCCTGTATCGTCAGATGCCGTGTGCCCGTCCTCTGCAGTCCCGGCGTATCATCGCTGATACGCGACGGATCGACCGGGATACCATCTGTCGGGTGAACGGTGGCGGAGCGTGCCGTATCGCGCACCCTGCCGTGTGGCATGGTTCTCGCTTCCTGTTCCGTTACGGAGGTTCCCATGCGCACCACATTGCTGATCGCGGCGATCGGCGCCGCGCTCGTCACCGGCGCCGTCGCCGACGATGAGGTCTCGACCGTCGACATCCTGGCGGTGCTCGAGGAGATCAACCAGAAGCTGGATCGGGACGGACCGGTCACCTCTGTTGGAGCTCCGGATGCGGGGTTCGGCGGCGGCCCGTTCATGCCGCTGCGCTACGTGCCCGGCATCTCCGACCTCAACGCCTACTTCACGACGCTGGGCTCCTACGGCGCGATGAGCGAGCTCTTCGTTCCGATCAAGGACGGCGGCGCCGGCACCTGGCGCTGGAGCATGGACGGGAGCCTGCAGATCGGGGCGGAGTACGGAGGGTTCGGACAGGACGTGCTGGGCTTCGCGAAGCACACCGACGACCCGCTCGGACCGCGCGACACCGTCGACGAGGACGGCGACGGGTACGACGACTACTACAGCTATGCCGGCTACGGGCAGGGCTACTTCGTCGGCATCGTGCAGTACAAGTGGCCTGTCGCTCCGGACCTCGCTTATCTTCAGGCCGGGATCAAGACCGGCATGGCCTTCGAGTCGGTCCGGTACGGCATGGACCGTCGCCAGGTGCTCACGGAGACCTTGGGCATCACGTCCGGCAGCAACGCCTGGAGCCGGACCAGCCTGATCGGCGGCGTGTACGCCGGCGTGCAGATCCGCCTGGACGGAGACCTCAACGTCTTCAAGCTGGGGATCGAGGCCGGCGTGAACGGTCACTACGCCCTCGGCGAGTGGTCGCCCGCCACCGGCGTGCACAAGCGCACCCCCGCTCCCCCTGACGCCATGCAGGCGCACAACTTCTGGTTTGCGGTCGGCCCGCAGTTCCACTACTGATCGGCCCATGCCACCGGTAGTCGAAGTCGAACGGCTCTACAAGCGGTACGGCGACGTGGTGGCGGTCGACGAGGCGTCCTTCTCCGTGGACGAGGGCGAGATCTTCGGGATCATCGGCCCCAACGGCGCCGGCAAGACCACCACGATCGAGTGCCTGATCGGCCTGCGCACGCCGGACCGCGGCCGCATCTCCGTCCTCGGGATGGACCCGATCCGTGATCGGACCGCACTGACGGAACGGATCGGCGTGCAGTTGCAGGAGGCGGCGCTGGCGGAACGGATCAGGGTGTGGGAGGCGCTGGACCTGTTCAGTTCCTTCTACGCCCGGACCGTGCCGTGGCAGCCCCTGCTGCAGCAGTGGGGTTTGGCCGACCACCGTTCCGCGATGTTCGGCACCCTGTCCGGCGGTCAGCGGCAGCGCCTGTTCATCGCCCTGGCGCTGGTGAACGACCCGGAGGTGGTCATCCTCGACGAGCTGACCAGCGGACTCGACCCGCAGGCGCGCCGAGCCACCTGGGACCTCGTGCAGGCGATCCGGGAGCAGGGCAAGACCGTGCTGTTGATCACTCACTTCATGGACGAGGCGCAGTTCCTGTGCGACCGGGTCGCGATCGTCGACCAGGGCAGCGTCATCGCTCTGGACACGCCGGCCGAGCTCATCCGCACGTTCGACGCAGAGAGCAGAGTCATGTTCGACGTGACCGTCGACGCCGACTGGTCAGCGCTGCAGGCACTTCCCCAGGTCGCCGCGGTCGTGCAGCAGGGCCGCCGCTTGACGGTCTCCGGGAACACCGACGGACTGCTGTCGGCGGTGGTGGCGTGGCTGGAATCGAATCGTGTTCCGTTCGGCAACCTGAGCACCCAACAAGCCGATCTGGAGGACGTCTTTCTCCGGCTGACCGGCCGCGCGATCCGGGACTGATCCGATGGCCCTGACGACGCACGTGCGCTCCTACCGCCGCCTCGCCTCGGTCCAGTTCAAGCGCTTCCTTCGTGAACCGATGGCGCTGTTCTTCACCGTGGCGTTCCCGGTGTTGCTGGTGCTGCTGTTCGGCTTCATCTGGGGGAACGAACCGGGCGGTCCGTTCACGCCTCCGGGATTCGGATACATCGACAGCTACGTGCCGGCGCTGGCCGCGATCGTGATCGGCACGGTCGCCCTCATCACTCTCCCGATCACGACGGCGGCGGACCGGAAGCAGAAGCTGCTGAGGCGGTATCAGGTCACGCCCTTGCGGCCGCTGGTCTACTTCGCCGCCGACGTGAGCGTTCACTTCGGCAGCGCCCTGCTGGGAATGGGGCTGGTGATCATCCTGGCCAAACTGGTGTTCGGCCTGCGCTTCGGAGGGAACTGGGCTGCCGTGCTCGGTGGGTTCACGCTGAGCACGCTGGCGTTCGTGGCGGTGGGATACCTCCTTGCCAGCCTGGTACGGAGCGAACGCGTCGCTCAGGCGGTCGGGATGGCGATCTACTTTCCGCTGATGTTTCTCTCCGGCGCAGCCATGCCCCTTCAGACTATGCCCGGAAACGTTCGCGACGTTGCCCGCTGGCTGCCCCTGACTCACGTCGTGCACCTGCTGCAGGACCTGTGGTTCGGCGTCGGCTGGAATTGGCTGTCGGGCATGGTACTGCTGGCCATGCTGGTGGCCGGCACCGCGGCGTCGGCCGCACTGTTCCGCTGGGAGTAGCGATCTGGACCTGGGATCGCTGCTCGACGGGTTGCTCCGCTCCACGGCGGTCACCCTGGGCCTGATCGGAGTGGTGGAGGTCGGCCTGGATCCGCCGGAGGTCCACACTGACGGCTCCGGCACCATCACCATCACGGTGCGCCTGCACGGCCATCTCACCGATCAGGTGCGCGATCTGATCCAGAGCTCGGCGCGGGTGGCAGTCGAGTTCGAGTACCGCTACTTTCCGCGCTCCGGGAAGAAGCTCCGGCTGTTCAGCCGCAACGTGGTCCTGTTTCACAGCCTGAGCGGCCGCTACGAGGTGCACCGCGGCGAGGAGGTGTCCTGGGCCGGTTCCCTGGAGGAGGCGGAAGAGCTGCTCGGTTCGGCGACGGTAACGCTCGGACCGGTCGGGTCGGGGCTGGCGGTCATCAAGGCGCGAGCCTCGCTTCCCGACGTTCACGCCGGCGACACGCCCGGTGCATTGTGGTCGGGGGTCGTGCCGAGCACGTCGGTACTGATCCCCGAGGAGTCATGAGGGGACATGCACTCGGCCTGATCGCGCTGACCCTGGCCGCCGTCGCCGCCGTCACGCTGGCGGCAGTCGGATCGATCGCTCGGCTCACCGCCCCGGAGGATGCCGCGCGGGCCGCCGCGCACCTGCAGGAGGCGCGCGCCGCCGTCCGGAACGCCCATGCGGCCGAGTCGGCGGCAGACGCTCGGACGCTGCTGGAGGAGGCGTCGCAGCAACTCGATGCCGCCGGGGGGCTACTCGCCGGAGCCGAGGTGGTACAGGCCGCGGTCAGCCGCACCGTCCTGGTCACCGTGGGAGCCGCGGGGCTGTTCGGAATTCTTGCCGGTTCCTTCCTCTGGTTCGGTTCGTTCCGGTGGGTCGTCAAACCCCTGTCCAGACTGGCCGGGCACATGCGGCGGTTGACGGACCGTCCGTCGCCGATCGAAGTGGCGGCGCGCGGGCCGCGGGAGATCCGCGCCCTGCAGCGCAGCTTCAACCGGCTGGTCGCCGAGTTGAACGACTACCGCGAACGGATCGCGAACATGGAGCGTGCCAATATCGGCCGCTATCTCACGCACCAGTTCCGCAACTCGCTTACCCCGATCCGCCTGGGAGCCGATCAGCTTGCCGCGATGCCCGCCCCGGACACCCGGTCGATCGCCGCCATGCTGCGCGACGAAGCGGCCCGGATGGAGGCGATCCTCGACCGGTTCGTCACGCTCTATCGGTTCCCCGAGCCGCAACCCGCCGAGCTCGACATCGCCCTGCTGATGCGGCAACTCGCCGGCGGCTACCCGGGGGTCCGGGTGGCGGTCCCCGGAGATCCGGTGCTGGTGCAGGCGGATTCCACCCTTCTGGAGCAGGCGCTGGCCAACCTGGTTCAGAATGCGATCGACGCCACGGCCGGCAGCGACTACGGTTCGGTCACCGTCTCGGTCAGCGACCGGCCCGCGGTGATCACCGTACGCGATCGGGGCGCCGGGATGACGCAGGATGAACAGGATCGCGCCTTCGACGACTACTACACCACCAAGGACAGCGGCATGGGCGTCGGTCTCGGCTTCGTGCGGAAAGTAGCTGCAGCCCATGGCATCCGGATGACGATGCGCTCCCGCCCCGGACGCGGTACGACGGTCGACATGGCGTTCCCGTAACCGATACTTCATGCCGACCGCCGTATTGATCGTCGACGACGACCGGAACGTCGGCCGCAGCGTCTCCATGGTGCTGGCCCGGCGCGGGATGGAAGCGCGCTGCGCGGCTCCGACCGATTGGTCCTCGGCGCTGACGGAGGACGTGGACGTCGTCCTGCTGGACCTCTACCTGGGCAGCGTCAAGGGCCGAAACGTCCTGGAGCGCGTGCTGGCGGAACACCCGCTGGTGCCGGTGATCATCATGTCCGGCGTCGCCACCGCCGAGGAAGCGGTCGACTGCGTGCGGCGCGGCGCCTTCGACTACCTGGAGAAGCCGCTCACGGCTGAACGGTTGGCGATCACGGTTGCCAACGCGGCCCGCTACCGGCAGGCACGCCTGGCTGCCCTGGCTGACACCGTACCCGTGTTCGCGTCACAGAGCATGCGCGCGCTGGCCGAGGATTGCCGCAAGGTGGCGGCCACCGACGCCGCGGTGCTGATCACCGGCGAGAGCGGGACCGGCAAGGAGGTCACCGCGCGCTACATCCACGGCTTGTCGCGCCGCAGTGCCCAGCCGCTGGTCAAGGTCGATTGCGGCGCCCTGCCGGAGAGCCTCATCGAGAGCGAGCTGTTCGGACACGCCAGGGGAGCCTTCACCGGGGCGAATGCCGACTATGCCGGCAAGCTGCAGGCGGCGGCCGGCGGCACCCTGTTCCTGGACGAGGTGGCGGAGCTGCCGCCCGGCGCGCAGTCGCGGCTGCTGCGCTTCCTGGACTCGGGCGAGGTGCAGCGCATCGGCTCGACCGCCGACGTCACGGTCGACGCGCGCATCATCGCCGCCACCAACGCCGACCTCGAACGGGCGGTTGACGAGGGTACGCTGCGCCGCGACCTCTACTTCCGACTCAACGTCATACGCCTGCGGATCCCGCCGCTACGCTCGCGGCGCGAGGACATCGTTCCGCTCGCCGAGAGCTTCGTGGCGTCGCTGGCCGCGCGCCTGGGCGTCGAGCCTCGGGAGCTGAGCCGTGACGCGCACCGGCGGCTGTGCGCGCTGTCGCTGCCCGGCAACGTGCGGGAGCTCAAGACGATCATCGAGCGCGTGCTGGTGCTCGGGGACGCGCTCGTAGTCGAAGGAGCGGACATCGAGTGCGCGGCGGCCGGCGGCGTCGCCGAGGCCGGCGACCCTTTCGCGCAGACGATGCCCCTGGCGAACGCGAAACGGCAGCTCGAGCGCCGCTACCTGCAGCGCCAGCTCGAGTTGCACGGGCAGTCGGTCAAGCGGACCGCGGCGGCGCTCGGTATACTGCCGAACAATCTCAGCCGCCGCGTGCGTCAACTCGAATCCCGGGACGACCGGCACGCCGACAGCGAGCGATGAAGCGACGTTTCGAGTTCAACTACGGCTTCGATACGTTCCGCGGGGATCTCTTCGGCGGCATCACCTCCACGGTGGTGGCGCTGCCGGTGTCGCTGGCGTTCGGCGTCGCCTCGGGGCTGGGAGCGGCCGCCGGCCTGTACGGGGCGATCGCGGTGGGCTTCTTCGCCGCGGTGTTCGGCGGCACGCGGTCGCAGATCTCCGGTCCGACGGCGCCCATGGCCGTGGCCATGGCCGTGATCATCACCAGCCATGCGTCCAACCTCACGGAGGCGCTCACGGTCGTGATGCTCGGCGGCCTGCTGCAGGTGCTGATCGGCGTGCTGCGGATCGGCCGCTTCATCGCCTACACCCCGCACGTGGTGGTCTCCGGCTTCATGACCGGGATCGGCATCATCGTCATGCTGATTCAGACGCTGCCCTTCCTGGGCGCACCGACGGCCGCAGGCGGCCCGATGGGCGCGATCCGCGCGCTGCCGGAGGCGCTGGCGAACCTCAACGTCAGCGCCCTGGTCATCGCCGTGGTGACGCTCGCCATCGGCGTGCTCTGGCCTCGCCGCATGCAGCGCTTCGTTCCCGCAGCCCTGGTGGCGCTGATCGTCGGCACGCTGCTCGGCGTCCTGACGCTGCGCGATGCGCCCGTGATCGGTGCGATCCCGAGCGGGCTGCCGGAGCTCCACCTGGAGTTGCCGTCCGTCGGGTTCCTGCTGCGTGCCCTGCAGCCGGCGCTCATCCTGGCCCTGCTCGGATCCGTGGATAGCCTGCTCACGTCTCTGGTAGCCGACTCGCTGACCGGCACGCAGCACAACCCGGACCGCGAGCTGGTGGGGCAGGGCATCGGCAACCTGGTCGCGGGACTGTTCGGGGGCGTGCCCGGCGCCGGCGCGACCATGGGCACCGTGACCAACATCCGCGCCGGCGGCACGACCCGTATGTCGGGCGTGCTGCGCGCGATTCTGCTGCTGGCGCTCCTGCTCGGCCTGGGGCGCTTCGTCGAGCCGATTCCGCACGCCGTGCTGGCCGGCATCCTGATGAAGGTGGGCTGGGACATCGTCGACTGGCGCATGGTCCTGCGCCTCCACCGCATCCGCCGCGAGCACCTGATCGTGCTGCTGATCACGCTCGGCCTGACCGTGTTCGTGGACCTGGTGACGGCGGTGGCCATCGGGCTGATCGCCGCGGGGATGGCGCACGCCCGCCAGTTGGAGCGGCTGGAACTCGACAGCGTGGTGTCGGTGCCGCTGCTCGACCAGGCGTTCTTCTCCGATCAGGGCGGCTCGGACGACCCGTATGCGGCTCGGGTCGGCCTGGTCGCACTCCGGGGCGGCTTCACGGTGGCCTCCGCCCAGAAGCTGGTCGGGGTGATCGGCCCCGACATCAGGGACCACGAGGTGGTGATCTTCGACTTCTCGGGCGCCACCTACATGGACGACAGCGCCGCCATGCTGATCAGGCACCTCATGGACGTCGCCGCCGAGAAGGACACGCCGTGCATCGTGATGGGACTGTCAGGCGCCGTCGCCGAGACCCTGGACGCCCTCGACATCCTGCACGAGGTTCCCGAAGGTCAGGTCGTCGACACGCTGGACGAGGCGCGGCAGATCGCCAGAACCGTGCTCACCGCGGACACGGTCAGAGCGTGATCTCCCACAGGTAGCCGCTGCGCCGCGGGTTGTCGTTCTCGCAGGCGTACAGCGTACCGTCGGCGGCCTGCACGACGTGGTGGACCTGGAAGCACGGCTCGCCGTCCCCGTCGACCACGTGGCCCAGCAACTCGTAGCGGTCGCGCCGGAAGTCGAAGCGGAGCACCTCGCAGCGCCCGGCCCTCCCGGTCACGCCGTAGGCGCAGCCGTCGCCGGCGACCACCAGCGAGGTGAGCCGGCTGGGCCGGTCCTCGATCGGCGTGAACAGGTATGTCGCCGATCCCGTTTTCGGGTCGATCCGGAACAGCGATCCGTTTCCGCCCGAGGCGTACATCATGCCGTCGCCCAGGTTGAACAGCCCCTCCGCCGGGACCGTGCCGTATGAGCCGTCGGGCCGCGGCAGACCGCACCGGTAGTGGACCACCCTGCCCTGCTCCGGGTCGATCTTGCAGAGCCGCGCCATGTCGACGCCGCTGCTCGACTGCCACGCACGGGTCACCTGCCAGGTCGACCACAGGCACCCGTGGTCGTCCAGGCAGATGTTCTCGCCCTGCGCCATGCCGCCGCACCCGGAAGCGATCAGCCCGTAGTCGGTGACCGCGCCGTTGGCCAGATCGTAGGCGGCCAGCATCTCGGGCGCGAAGCACAGGCAGTAGATCAGCTCCCGTTCCCGGTCGATGGCGATCGACTGGATGTAGGTGTGCGGCACCGGCGTGGCGATGCGCGCGAACTCGCCGGTGCGCGGGTCGTAGCGGAAGATGCCGCCGCCCGGCGCGTCGAAGAACCGGTCCACGTCGTGCAGCAGCGCCGTGGCCCCGTAGATGCAGCCGTCGGCGCCCCGTTCGAGCGAGCGGTGGAACTTGGCGTCGTACTCGTTCACCACCCCCTTGGCCCCCAGGTCGACGAAGGTCCCCGAGGCGCGATCGTACGCCTTGAAGATGTCGGCGTCGAAGGAAGTGATGCCCAGGTACACACGGTCGGACGTCTCGTCGTACAGGGCGCAGTCCATGCTGATCCACCCTCGGCGCCAGCGCGGGTCGGCCTTGAAATCGGCGTATTCCCAGCGGTCCTCGACCTCCTCGAACCACTGCTCGCCGTAGCGTTCGTCCTTGAGCTTGATGGAGCGGATCGTCATCGCAGCGCGAGGTTAGAGGCTCGGCACACGAGCGGGAAGAGGCCCCGCTTCAACGCCAGCCGCGCTCACGACGGCGTGTTGTGGATCTTCCGTACTTTCAGACACTTGTTTTTTACATCATAACTGTCTTATATTGTCTCCGATGTCGAACGAAGGCGATCGGATCGCGATAGACGAGCTGTGCGCCCTGGTGGATCTGCCCAGGCGCACCGTCCGGTACTACATCCAGGAAGGACTGGTCGACCGGCCCGCCGGGGCCAAGCGTGGCGCCTACTACACCAGGCGCCACGTCGAGCAGTTGATGACGATCCGCACCTGGCAGCGCGCCGGCCTCAGCCTGGAACGGATCCGCGAGCTGGTGGACGGCGGCGGAGAGACCGCCTCTCCCCTGCCCCCGCCACGCGCCCGGCGCCCCGGAGACGTGACGTTGCGTACCCACGTCACGCTCGCCCCCGGCGTCGAGCTCGTGATCGATCCCCAGGAGGCCGGCCTCGGCGCTGAGGCCGTGCGAGCGATCGTCCGGAAGGCGGCATCACTCGTCGAGCAGACATGCAAGGAGGATGCAGGGAGATGAGAACGAACATGGCCGCGACGCTGGAGAGCGCCCAGGGACAGGTGGTGCTGGAGGAGGTCGGCATCGACGCCGACGTCGCCGACCTCATGACCGTCGTCGACGTGTCCCAGCGCTACCGCAACCCGGGCACCGGGCACATCGAGGCGGTCTACACCTTTCCGCTGCCGGTGGAGGCCGTCCTGCTGCAGTTCACGGTTGAGATCGGCGACCGCACGATGGCCGGCACGGTCATCGCCAAGCCGGAGGCGGAACGGCAGTACGAGGACGCCATCACCGACGGGAACGCGGCGGTGCTCCTTGAGCAGCCGCAGCCCGGGCTGTACACCGCGAGCGTCGGCAACCTGGCCCCGGGCGAGACGGCGACCGTCCGCTTTCGCTACGGGCTGCTACTGCACTGGAACGGCGACCTCGTGCGGCTCGCCATGCCCACGGCCATCGCCCCCCGGTACGGCGATCCGTCGGCCGGCGGCCTGGACCCTCACCAGGAGCCGGCGTTCGGCTTCGACGCCGAACGGCGCTTCCGGTTGCGGGCATCGGTCCGCGGAGTCCTCCAGGGCGCCCGCTGGGCCTCCCCCTCGCACGACATCGCCGTCGCCCCGGGTGGCGAGCGGACGGTGATCGAGATCGCCCGGCCGGCCGCGATGGACCGCGATGTCGTCCTGGAGGCGCGCGCCGGCACGGCGGATACAGGACGGGCGTTGCTTGACCGTGACGACCGGGACTGGGTGGTCCTGGCGAGCTTCCCGCCCGAGCTTCCCGACCTGGACCAGAGCGGCGCGCATCGCTGCCTGAAGATCGTCGTGGACTGCTCCGGCTCGATGAGCGGCGACTCGATCGAGCAGGTGCGCATCGCCGGCAAGCGCATTCTCGACAGCCTGCGCCCCGGCGACCTGTTCGACATCGTGGCGTTCGGCACCGGACATCGTGCCCTGTTCGGCCGCGCGCTACCGGCGTCGCCGTCCAACGTCGACCGCGCGCGGGAGTTCGTGCGCGATCTGGACGCCGACCTGGGCGGCACCGAGATCGAGTCCGCGCTGCGCGCCGCCTACGGCACCGAAGGCGAGCCCGGCGTGCCCGCCGACCTGCTGCTGATCACGGACGGCGAGGTCTGGGACACCGACGCCGCCGTGGCCGAGGCGCGCGCCTCCGGCCACCGCATCTTCACCGTGGGCGTCGGCAGTGCCGTCGCCGAACCGTTCGTGCGCGCCCTCGCCCAGGCGACCGGCGGCGCCTGCGAGCTGGTGGCGCCGCGCGAGGACATGGCCGGCCGCATCCACCGCCACTTCCAGCGCATCCTCGCCCCGCCGGCCAGGCAGGCTCGTGTCATCTGGCCCGCACCGGTGCGTTACGCGGTCCCTGACCCGTTACCGTCACCGTACCCCGGCGACACCATTCACCTGTTCGGATCGTTCTCACAGCGGCCGGACGGTCCGGTGGTCCTGGAGCTGGAGCTCGCGGACGGCCGCACCATCAGCCACCGGCTGAAGATCGGCCCGCTGCCACCCCGCGACGCTGGATCGGAACATGCCGATGCCGTGCGATCCGACCTGGCGCGCCTTGGCGCCGCCCGGCGGTTGCCGGTGATCGACGACGCAGCCGCAGCGACCGAGCTGGCCGTGCGCTATCAACTCGTCTCGGAATGGACGAACTGCCTGGTGGTCCATGTCCGGGCGGAGGCCGACAAGGCGGGCGATCTGCCGACCCTGGTCAAGGTCCCGCAGGTGCTGGCCGCCGGCTGGCACGGGATCGGAACCGTCTACGACGCGTCGGCGATGCGCGCGGAGGCGGTGTACAGCCAGGCGCCACAGGATTGCGCTGCCCTGAGCCCGCTGCGGGAGACGATCCCTCCCGGTCCGGAATCCATGCCCGTCTCGATCGGATCGCCGATCGACATCGTCACGGCGCTGAACGAGCGCTCGCTGCCGGCCGTGCCGACGCTCGGCGACCTTGCGGCATTCGGCATGCCGGAAGAGATCGTCGACGCCCTCGGGGAGCTGGTGGAACAAGGCGAGGACGCCCGCGCCGTCGCGGTCATCTTCCTGTACCTGACCTGCGAGTCGCCCGCGGGCAGCGGTCTCGACCGCCACCAACGCCGGCTGATCCTCTCCGCTTACAAGAAGCTCGGGGCCCGGGCCGCCACGGTCGACGCCGTCCGGCGCGTCTTGCAGACATGGGACCCGATCGGCGGAGGCACCACGGCCTGCCCGTGAACGGGGTGCCCCACCTTACGGCAGGGAAGCCGGCCGGCCGTTGCGGTACGCTGCATGCGGAGGGTCATGCCCCATGAGCATCAAGCGGACCGACTTCGGCCTGGCCGGCGGCAGCCCCGTGCACCGCTACGAGATGCGCAACCGCCGCGGCACCACCGCCGCGGTGCTGACGCTGGGAGCCAACCTGCAGTCGGTACGCACCCACGGCCGCCACGGACTGGACGAGATCACGCTGTCCTACGACGACGTGAATCACTACCTGGACCCGGAGTATCCGTACTTCGGGCCCATCATCGGGCGGGTCGCCAACCGCATCGCCGGGGGCTCCTTCGACCTGGACGGCACCCGCTACGAGCTGGCGTGCAATGCGGGCGACCTGCACCTGCACGGCGGCGTGACCGGCTTCGACCGGCGCATCTGGAAGGCCACCACGCACGAGAGCGAGCAAGAGGACCGCGTAGCGCTGCGCTACCGAAGCCCGGACGGCGAGGAAGGCTACCCTGGCGAGCTGACCGCGCATGCGGTCTATCGGCTCACCGAACACGACGAGCTGGTGATCGACCTGCAGGCAACCACCGACGCGCCGACGATCGTCAACCTCACCAATCACGCCTACTGGAACCTGGCCGGCGCCGGCAACGGCACCGTGGACGGGCACGACCTGCACCTGCACTGCGCGCATGTGCTGGAGCGGGGCGACGATGGAGTGCCCACCGGGGCGGTGCTGCCGGTGGCCGGCACCGCGTTCGATTTCACCAGTCCGCGCCCGATCGGCGAACGGATCAAGCAGGCCGGCGGCTACGACCACTGCTTCGTGATCGACGGCGCACCGGGCCAGCTCCGCACCTTCGCCCGCGCGTACGCGCCGGGCTCCGGGCGGGTCATGGAGGTCGCCACCACCCAGCCCGGCGTGCAGCTCTACACGTCGGAGTTCCTGGAGACCACCACGGGCGCCGGCGGACGCACGTTCGACCCGCGGGGCGCCCTCTGCCTGGAGACCCAGCACTTCCCCGACAGCGTGCACCGGCCCCACTTCCCGTCCATCGTGCTGCGCCCCGGCCAGACCTACCGGCACCGCACCGTGCACCGCTTCTGGGTCACGTAAGTCGCGTGGAACGGTGACCGGCGGCGCGTGCAGCGTCGGCTTCTATCAGCGAACCAGCTCACGTACCACCCAATGGTGTCGATCTGGGTTGTACGCCGTTGTGATGTATCCCGTGTCACCGAACGAGAACGTGACGCCCTGGCCGCTGACAGTTGGCTGCGCGCCGGCGATGCATCCCATCGCAGCGTTGAGAATCCCTCCATGCGCAACCACGAGATAGCTTCCGGCGCCACGCCTGATAACCCTCTCGAGCGCTCGCGCTGCTCGACTGTGGAATGACCAGGTGCTTTCTCCCTCGCCGGCGCTCACGACATGCGGCTGAAAGGGGTTTTGAAAAGCCGGGATCGGGTATCTGACGCTGGCGACGTGGTAAGGCAAACCTGCAAGCGGGCCGTTGTCCTTCTCCATCCAGTCCTCATCGAGCTCAACGCCGATGTGCAGGGCATTGCTGATGATCCGGGCTGTCTCATGGGCACGTCTGAGAGGGCTCGCTATGATCGCGTCGAAGCTGATCTTCGTTTCCTTCAGTTTCGCTGCTCGTCTCTCTACTTGGGCGCGGCCAACGTCGGTCAGCGGCGCATCATACCGGCCTTCATGGACCTCTTCGTCATCTGCCCGGGACCGCCCATGACGCATGAACATGATCTCGATGTTCTCGTTCACCATCGCAACGCCATCACGACTCAGGACAGGACTCACGTCGACAGGAGCCGGTACTCCTCGTAGGGGTTCGAGCAGGGGTTGCCCCGACTGACGTGCATGCGGCCGGCGTCCGCCTCGATGACCACCGACAGCACGCTGGTCCAGAAGCCGTACCGGGGGTCGTCGTTGGCATGCCGGCAGATCGACCGGGGCTCGTCGTGGTGGTCACGCAGTGCCGCCTTCGCCGCGCCGACGTCGATGCCGCCGTCACCCTCCTCGAGGAGGGAATCGATCCGCCGCTTGCGCGGCCGCGACTCGATCAGCTCCGGAAACCGCTCGTTGACGCCGGCCAGCGCCGGGTGCAGACAGTGGTTGGTGTGCGTCAGCCAGGCGGCGCCGTCGTCGGGCCGCAGCACGCGCAGGTCGTCGATCAGGATCTCGAAGTCGGCCGGCCCCTGCGGCGTGGTCAGGATCAGGTTGGCGGGGATGGCACGATACGCGCTCCGCACCGCCTCGATCGCGGCGTCGAGCGAATCGGCCTCCAGCACGCGGCGGACGATGAAGTAGTGCGGCACGCCCACGTCCCGGGACGGCGCCGGCAGGGTGTTCAGGCACGCGCCGATGCCGCGCTCGCCGCAGCCGATGTAGCCGATCAGGCCGGCTTGGCCGACCGTCAGCGTCGCCGGGCCGGTGAGCGGCCGGCGCGTCAGCACCACCGTGTACGGATCGAGCGCCGGGTCGTTGTCCCAGTTCTGCGCGACCAGCGCGGGCCGGTGCGCCGCCAGCGCCGTGCACCCGCCTTCGTTCGAAGAGTCGGTGTCCGGCTGGTTGCGGAGCTGGTTGCGGACCTGCAGGAGCATCAGCTCGTCCAGCGACACGCCGCTCGACTCGGCCGTCCCGCGCAGCTCGGCGAGCAGCTCCGGCGCATAGTCGGCGGCGTACGGGATGCACGCGGAGGCGGTGGCGAGCGCGTGCTCGCGGCTGATCGACACCGTCTTGTTGACCCGCTCGATGGCGACGTCCGTGAAGCCGCGGATCTCCTCCCGCGCCGTTTCGCCAAGCTGGCGGCCCATCTCGCGCGGCGTCCCATACACCTCGATCTCGCGGTAGCGCGAGCCGGCGGTCACGACAGCCACCGCCCGAAGAATGCCGCCACGGAGTCGAGGTGCTCGGGCAGGAAGAGGTGGTTGAGGTGGGGCCGGTGCACCTCGAAGCGGTGGGGGCAGCAGGCCAGGGCGTAGGCCGGCCGCACCTCGCGCTCCATCTCGTCCACCCCGATCGCCGGCATGTCCTCGTCCTCGGTCGGCGCCAGCACCATGAGCGGCCGCGGACAGATGCACACCCGCACGATGCGGCCCTGGTCGAAGTGCCGCAGCAGGTGCGGGATGTACCAGGGGCTGGAGTGGCGGTCCAGGTCGCCCTCCCGGATGACCGCGGCCATGCTGCCGAGGCCGCCCGCCAGCGGCGCCGATGCCTGGATCCAGGGAGCGGCCGCCTGCGCCAGCCACGCGGCCTGCCCGCCCAGCGAGAAGCCGGTAAGCCCGATGCGCTCGCTGCTCACGCCGTCGACGGCAGCCAGCACCCGCGCCGCCTGCAGCGCTTCGCGCACGCGCAGCCCGACCGCCGTCCGGCCGAACGGCTCCATCGCCTTGGATTCCCGCTCCCGCTCCAGCGGGTTGGGCTGGCGCGCCGTGGTCCCCCTGATGGTGACCGCCAGCGTTGCGAAGCCGCGCCGCGCCAGCTCGCGCGCCCAGCCGTGCAGCGGTCCCCGGTGGCGGAGCGGCCGGTACAGTCGCTCCTCGCTGATCAGCTCGGCGGTGCCGCCGGTGCCGGGCATGCAGACGATCCCGCCCAGCTCGTCGCCCGTGCCGGCCGATCGCATCAGGATGCAGGGCACGACCTCGTCGAGCTCGTTGCGGAAGCGGAGCGGCGTGACGGTCACGCCGTCGGCGCCGGTCTCGCTCTCCCCCATCTCCGCCGGCACGGATCCCGGACCGGGCACGTCGAGCAGGCCCAGCAGCTCGGAGAACCTTGTGCGCACCTCCTCGTCCGCCACCGGCACCGGGTGCACGACCGACATGCGTCGGTAGGCGGGGAGCGCAGGATCGGTCATGCGCTTCGCGCTTCGAGCGGATCCGTCACGCCGATCATGCTGTCCCGCGTCACCAGCTCGGCCAGCTCTTCCTGCGACAGCCCTTCCGTCCGGGCGGGCCGCCGCGGCAGGACCAGGTAGCGCAGGTCGGCGGTGCTGTCGACGACCCGCACCTGCACGTGACCGGCGATCTCCAGGCCGAATTCGCGCATGACCGCCCGCGGCTCCACGACCGCGCGCTGGCGGTAGGGGCTGCTCTTGTACCAGTCGGGCGGCGGACCGAGCAGAGCGGTCGGATAGCAGGAGCAGAGCGTGCACACTACCAGATGGTGCACGGCGTCCGTGTTCTCCACCACCGCCAGCTCGGCGTCGTGCGTGAGGGTGTATCCGAGCTCGGCGACGGCCGAGCGCGCGTCCCGCAGGAGCCTTTCCTTGAACGCGAGGTCGACCCACGCCCTGGCAACGACCCGCGCGCCGTCCGCCGCCGAGCGTGAGCGCACCCGCTGGATCTGCTCGGCGAGCTCGCCGGGATCAAGCACCCCTTTCTCCACCAGCAGCTCATGCATGGCGATGGCGCGCCGGGCTGGCTCGGTGAGCTCGATGTCGGGATGGATGCCCGCGTGCTCGGAATCGTGATCGTGATCCCCGCTCATGCCGCGGCTCCCGCCGGCTCGAGCCACCCTTCGTACACGTCGATCAGGAGCACGTCGCCTTCGCCGCCGTCGTACCGGTCTCCCCAGAGGTCGGTCTGGCTGAACTCCACGTGGTACAGCAGGCGCTTGGGGAGGCCGCTGCCGCCGTGGGCGCGCGACTCGGGATCGAAGAACGGCCCGCTCACCGCGCGGATCCTGCCGCGCCTGCCCTTGATGAACCACGGCGTACGGTGGTGGTGCGGGACGCGATCACGCCGGACGGTCACGGAGTCGCCGGGAACGAAGCGGCCGGGCGCGGCGGAGAGCACTACTCCCACCTGCCGCCCACCGTCTTCGCCCTGGCGTCGATCTCCTCGCTGGTCAGCACGCCCTTCTCCACCAGCACGGTCTCGAGCGAGGACGCCCAGCGCTCGTAGTAGCTGCAGGATTCGTACCGTTCCGGCGGCAGGGACTCGATGCCGCGCCGCAACTCGTCGACGGTGAACAGGCCGCGATGCCGGAGCACGCCCACCAGCGCGTTGGTGAGGTGCTCCCAGTCGGCCAGCTCGTGGGTCGAACGGTCGACAGGCTCTGCGGAGGGCAAACCGCCCCGGTCGTGCACGCCACTGGGTGGGACGCCCGCGTTCGGTTCCGTCACGAGCCGAGCTCGATCACCACCTGGCATGCGCCGTCGCCGCCGGAGCGCGACAGCTCGTACGCGCGCGCCGCGTCGCCGATCGGCAGGCGGTGGGTGATCAGGCCGTCGAAGTCGAAGTCGCCGCGGGCCAAGTGGTTGGTAGCCAGGCGATAGGCGTGGTAGCCGTCGGCCTCGTAGGTGGCCGGCGTCGACATGAGCACCGAGCACTGCTTCTCGTAGAGCACGCCGAAGTCGAACGGAAAGGTCGGCGCGCGCGGCTCGCCGTACAGCAGCAGGCGGCCCTCGGCCCGCACCAGGGCGACCGCCAGGTTGATCGATTCCGCGGTGCCGGCCGCCTCCACCACGACGTCGGGGAGTTGCGCACCGGAGATCGCCGACACCTGCGCCGCCGCATCGTCCGACCCGCCGCCCGGATCGACGGCCGCGGTCGCCCCGAACCGGAGCGCCGCTTCCCGGCGTGCGCGAAGGGGGTCGATGCCGATCACCTGCCGTGCGCCGGCGCGCCGCAGCACGGCGTCCAGCACCAGGCCCGCCGGCCCCTGCCCGACCACGGCCACCGACCGGCCGACGACGTCGCGGAGCCGCTCGGCCGCCATCAGCGCGCGGGCGAGCTGGTGCACCAGCACCAGGCGCTCCAGCGGAGTGTCCAGCGTCTGGTGGATGAGCTCGCCGATCGGCACCAGGATCTGCTCGGCCAATCCGTCGAAGCCGGGACGCCGCACGATCGCCACCTCGTCCACCACGAACGGCAGAGGCTTGACGCCGACGTACTCGATCGCCTCCACGCGACCGACGACCTGGTGGGCGCAGGTGGACGGAGCCAGGGGATAGGAGTCCGGGGCTCCGTCGTAGACGCGGCGGGTGTCGCTGCCGTCGATGGCGATGGCGAGCGGCCGCACGACCGCCATGCCGGGTTGGACCGTCAGATCGGCGACCTCGCCTACCTCCACCTGTCCGGGAGCTACGATCCTGGCGCTCTTCATCCCGCACCGATCCTACCGAACTGGCCGGCAGCGACAAGAGCCCGCTAATATCCGTGCCGATGAAGCTGCTGTTCATGGACCGGCACGACGTGCATCGGCCATGGGGCCACGTGCGGTTTCGCCCGACGCCGTTCCGGCCCCTGGGCAAGACCGAGATGCGAGACGTCATCTGCTTCGCAGCACCGCGGGCCGACGGCACCTGCGACGTGTTCCACTACCAGATGAGCCGCCACACGCCCTGGAAGCTGCTGCGCAGCGTGACGGCCGACGGCATCCGCTTCGAGGACACGCACGTCGTCTGTGAGCGCTCGGAGTACAAGTGGCACTACGCCGCGCGCATGGCCTACAGCCCGGAGCTCGAGCGCTACGTCTTCATGAAGAACGCCATCCACGACGGCGAGATGCAGATGTACATCTTCCACAGCCGCGACGGCGAGAGCTGGGAGGAGCATCCGGGCGGGCCGGTGTTCGCCGACGGCGACGCCTGGGGCGCCATGTGGAGCCCTGCCGTGCAGCGGTTCATCTACTACGGCAAGGGCTGGCAGCGCTGGGACAAGGGCGTGCACGACCTGGTCCTCAACGGGCGCCGGGTGGTGACGATCCGCACCAGCGAGGACGGCCTCGCATGGACGCCGGACACCGCCAGCCAGTACTTCGAGAAGCCCGAGTACCACAACAACATGCGGCTGCTGCGCGGGCGGCTGGTGCCGATCGAGTTCCAGATCTCGCCGGACGACGAGGACCCGCCCGACCTGGAGTTCTACTCGGGCAGCACCTTTGCCCATGAGGGCCGCTACTACATGCACATGAACAACTACGCCGGCAGCTTCATCCAGCCCGGCATCGACCCGATGCGCGCCAACGGCCACGGCGTGTTCCTGCCCTGCGAACGCTGGATCAGCCGCGACGGACTGAACTGGAGCCGGCCGTTCCGGGAGATCGACGCCGGCGCCTTCTCGCTGCACAACCCGATCCTCGTGAACGGCATGATGCTGTTCCAGCGTGCCGACCGCCTGCACGGCCTGCCGGCCGACCGGCTGACGTATGCGACGTCGACGACCAACTCGCAATTCGAGACCGCCGAGTTCCCGATGCCGGTCGGCCCGCTGATGCTCAACGCCAAGATCCCCGGCGACGAGTACGACAACCAGGAAAACCAGGCCTACGTGATGGCCGAGCTGATCGACGACCGCGACCGGGTGATCCCCGGCTACGAGCGCGACGGCTGTCTGCTTCAGGCTCCCCTCGACCGCCCCGACCACCCCCTGGTCTGGCAGGGCGACGGCCGGCGCCGCGATGGCTCCGAGCTGACAGGCTCCCTGGTCCGGGTCCGCTTCTACGCCCGCGCCTCCGCCATCTACGCCGTCACCGGATAGGCCTCTGGGCTATAGGATGGCGTTCTATAGCCCATGAGCTGGGCCTGGCAGCCGCCGAGCTGGGGCGCACACCAACGACATGGAAGACGAACGACTCCGGGACAATCGCCAGAACTGGAATGAGCGGACGCCGATCCACGCGACGTCCTCGTTCTATGACGTCGAGGGCTTCAAGGCGGGCCGGATCACGCTCACCGATGTGGAGCGAAGCGAGGTCGGCGACGTCGCCGGCAAGACGCTGCTTCACCTCCAGTGTCACTTCGGCCTGGACACGATGTCGTGGGCGCGACTGGGTGCGAAGGCGACGGGCGTCGACTTCTCCGACGCCGCGATCGACCTGGCGAGGTCGATGAACGATGAGCTGGAACTGCACACGCGGTTCATCTGTTCCGCCGTGTACGACCTGCCGGACGTGCTCGATGAGGAGTTCGACGTGGTGTTCACGTCATACGGTGTCCTGGTCTGGCTCCCTGATCTGGACAGGTGGGCGTCGGTCATTCACCGCATGCTCAAGCCGGGCGGAGCGTTCCATATCGTGGAGTTCCATCCGTTCCTGGACGCGTTCGAGGTCTCGGAATCAGGTGAACTGAAAGCAGCGTACGGCTATTTCCACGGTGAGGCGTCCACCCCGGGCAACCAACCGAGCTACGCGGGCAGGGAACTGATATCGAGTCCCCACCATGAGTGGCAGCACCCCTTGGGCGACGTGGTGACCGCGCTGATCGACGCCGGATTGACGATCGATTTCCTGCACGAGTTCCCGTTCTGCAGCCAGCCGTACGCGGGCATGGAGCGGTGCGAGGACGAGCGGTGGCGGTTCCCGCACCACGGCGAGTCGTTCCCGCACATGTACTCGATCAGAGCGACCAGGTAGCGCCGGCGCCCAGACGCCTGCCTATGAGTCAACCGGCGGCGTCAGCAGCCACTCGTAGGCTGGCTGCGCCTCCACCCCGGAGGGCACCTCGTCAGGAATGCCATCGCGCGTGAGCGTCAGCACGCGCTTGCGGGCATCGGGAAACCGGGCGCCTGCCGCAGCGAGAGCGCGCAGTTCCCGGTCGGCGGTCTCGGGATCGGACAGGTCGGCGCACACCTGGAAGAGCTCCATCGAGCCGCCGGCTCGCCGGGCCAGGAAGTCGACCTCGTATCCTTCCTGCGTACGGACATAGGTGACTTCGAACCGCCGGCGTTCCAGCTCCACGAGCACGGCGGTCTCCAGCGCGTGTCCGACGTTCGCCCGCCCGGTGCGATCGAAGGGTGGGATCAGGCCGGAATCGATCGGGTATGCCTTGCGCGGATTCGCCATTCGCTGGCGCTCCGAAGCGGACTCCATCCACACCAGCCGCACCAAGAAGCAATCCTCCAGGTGGGCGAGAAGCTGATGCAGCGTGTCTCTGCCGATCGCGATGCCCTGCGACCTGAGCCCCGCGTGGAATTTCTCCACGCTGAACAGCGACCCCGCGTTGCCCAGAAGGTGGCGAACCAGGGTGCGAAGCCCGACCACGTTGCGCACCTCATGGCGCTCGACGACGTCTCGCAGCACCGCCACGTCAACGTAGTCACGGAGAAGCTGATACCTCGACGGCGCGTCGAGCCCCTGCGCTTCGGGGAAACCGCCCTCTTGGAGCCAGTCGAGCATCGCGCGTTCCACGTGGGAGCGCTCCCGGCGGGTCAGGAACGCCGGTTCCTCCGGAATGAGCCTTCCTCGGTGCCGCAGTGACTCCTCGAATGAGAACGGGTGCACCACCACCTGCCATGCGCGACCGCGGAGCGCGGTGGCGACCTCGCGCGACAGCAACGCGGCCGAAGAGCCGGTGACGAACACTTCCACGCGCTCGGTGTCGAGCAGGCGACGGACGAACCGTTCCCAGCCGGCGACCACCTGGATCTCGTCGAAGCACCACACCACCGCCTCGGCATCGCGCAGCCGCGGATACCGCCGGTAGTACTCGTCCACCACCGATCCCAGATGACCGGCTTCGAGACCGGCAAGGCGCTCATCCTCGAACAGCAAGTACGGCAGCCGCTCGCGGGGAATGCCCCGATCAGCGTGCCGGCGGCGCATCTGGTGCAGTAACGTCGTCTTTCCCCCGCGGCGGATGCCGGTGACCGCCGTCGCCTTGCCGTCGAACGAGACCCTGCCGAACACCCGGCGTGGCGTGTGCTCAGGCAGCGGTCGACGCAGGGAATCGGTCAGTTGTTCGGACAGAACCTGGCGCAGTCGTACGGCGTTCACTGCAAATCTCTCGGTGACAAGGAGAGTGTGATGCAAATCTCTCCTTGTGAGAAGGAGAATATTCGGTGGATCTCTGCCTGGATTACGCTCCTAGCGCGTCCGCGAGCACCGCGCAGTCGACGACGGTCAGGTCGTGCGGCTCGGCCGGCACCTCGGCACTGCCGTTCGGACCCCATTCGGTGGGCCGCGGCAGGTAAGCCGTGCGGAAGCCGACGGCTCGTGCTCCTCGGAGGTCGTCGTCGTGCGCGGCGACCATGAGGATGCGCTCCGGCGGAAGATTCAGCCGCGAAGCGGCCGTGGTGTAGACCGCCGGCACCGGCTTGTAGGTGCGTGCGTGCTCGGCCGACAGGATGTGGTCGAAGGCTAGGTCGTTGTAGCGCGCCAGATCCTCCAGCAGCGAGACGTTGCCGTTCGACAGCGCGCAGACCTTGAAGCGACTCCGCAGCCGCGCCAGCCCGGCTTGCACGTCCGGCCATGCCGGCAGCCGATGCCAGGCGTGGACGAACCAGTGGCGGTCGTCCGCCTTGAGCCCCAGTCCGCGCTCGGTCAGCAGGCGGTCCAGGATCTCGCCGTGCAGCACGTCGATCGGCTCCCAGGGCCGCCGGCCGCTGCGCACCGGCTCCATCGCCGGCTCGTACCCGCCGCGCCACGCATCGGCCAGCCGGGCCCAGTCCGTGCCCTTGCCGATACGCCCGTGCAGCTCGCGGCCGGCGTCGATCACGCCGCTCCGCCAGTCGACGATCGTTCCGAAGATGTCGAACGTGAGCGCCTCGACCGACTCGGGGGCCAGCCTGCCGCTCTCGTTGTCGCGCTGCGCCATGGCGCCGCATCATAGCGCTCCGGAGGAACCGATGCCGAACCCTTGTGACGCCGATCTGCCCGCCCGCATCGCCCGCGCCATGGCCTGCGTCGCCCGCTGGTGCGAGCGCCGCCTGGCCGAGGGCGTGCTGGACCCGCACAACTACGGCCGTGCCGTGGACGCGTTGCTGAAGGGAGCCGCGGCGAGCGGCACCCCGGCGCCGGAGGCGGTCGTCGAAGGCCTGCGCGCCGTGCTGCTGGACCTGACCGACAATCCGCTCGGATTCCCGCGGGTCGACGGGCAGACCAATCCCCACGACCTGCGCGAGATGGTGCAGTCGTTCACGGAGCTGGCGGCCGTCCGCGACGACCGCGCCGCCCGCGAGCGGCTGGGAACGCTGCTCGACACCTGGATCCGCCTCACCAACCCCGACGGCACCTGGCGGGTCGACCTGATCGCGGCCGAGCCCAGCCTGAAACATCCGGGGTTCACGGACGAGCACGACGGCATCGAGTCGCCGCCGCCGCGGTCGCGAGCCCGGACCGTGATGGCACTCGCCCACCTCTTCCGCCTGACCGGTGACCAGCGGGCCCTGGAGCTGGCCGGCCGCTTCGTGCGGCTGGCGCGCACCACGTCGTTCACGGAGGACGGCCGCCTCACCGCGCATGCCGGCGCCCACACCCACTCGATCACCGGAACCGTGCAGGGTCTGGCCGACTACGGGCTGCTGATCGGCGACCTGGACACCGTCGAGCACGCCCGCCGCATCTTCGACGTGGGGCTGGCGTCCACGTGCAGCAGCTTCGGCTGGTCGATCGAGAACCTGGGCAACGAGCGCGTGCCCGGAAGGGGCGAGATCAACAACACCGGCGACATGATCCAGACGGCGATCACCCTGGGACTGTCCGGCCGGCCCGAGTACTTCGGCGTCGCCGAGCGCATGATCCGCAGCCACGTGCTGCCGAGCCAGTGGCTGGCCGGCCAGGAGATGCTGAGCCCGGAGGACGCACCCGACTACGCGGTGACCGAGTTCCCCCCGGAGGCCGACGGCGGCTGGGGCTTCCCCAGCCCCTCGGACCGCCACGTCCCCGACCCGCTTGGCGTCGCCACCAGCGTCCTGGACGTCGTCCAGGGCGGCATCCAATGCCTGTGGGCGGCGCTCCGCCACGGATCGACGCGCCATGGCCCGGATACACGGCTGAACCTGCTGTTCTCCACGGACCGCGCCGCCGCGCGCACCAGCAGCCGGCTGCCCGCGGCCGGCGACGTGACCGTGACGATGCCGGCGGCCGGCAGCCTGTGGGTGCGCAAGCCGGACTGGCTGCCCTGGGAGGAGCTCACCCTGGGCCGCGCCGGAGAGGATGAGAGCGGGCTCGGTTTCCGGCGCATCCACCCGTGGGCGGTGACCGATCCGCTGGCGGCCGGAACCGGCGTGCGCTTGCGCTTCACACCCGTACGCCGGTCGGAGGAGGAGTGGGTGTACTGGCAGCGGCACGACATGGTGTTCGAGGGCGATACCCTGGTCGAGATGAGCCCCCGCGGCCGCTATTCGCCGATGTTCGCCGGTCTTGCCCCCGAGGGCGTCGCGCCCGGATAGGGCGCCGCCTGTCGCGCACGGTCAGCCGGGCGGCCGCTTCGCTCCGCCCGGCGAGCCCATGTGACGGCGTCGGCCACGTCGGCCTCGGAAATGCCGAGCTCAGCGAGCTTGGCGCGCACGGCATCAGCGCGGGTCAACCGCACGGGAGTCAGTATGATGCGTCCATTTTCTTTGGTAACCTCAAAATAATCTGACTTCGGAAAGCCGGAGAGAACCGCCTTGGGCAAGGTGAGCTGGTTCTTGGAAGTCAGCTTGGCGAGCATGGGTCACCTCCCGTGAAGACCGAAGGTAAGGAATGCCGGGATTATTACTTCCTTTTCTGTCAACGACAAGGAAATGCCCATCCGCGGCCACGGATGCGCCGATCACGGTCCTCCGTGGACCCTCAACGCCAGACCTTCTGGTAGCCCGCGACGATGAGATCACCGGCAAACGGCATGACGGCGGCCGTACGGTCGTCTCCGGCGTTCCCCAGGAGGCGCTCCCAGACCGGTTCACCGGCGACGGTCAATCGCATCAACTGCACATCGTGCTTGCCGGCGCCGGCCGACCTGGTTGCCCCGCCGACTGCCAGCTGCCGCTCCGGCCAGACTGCCACGGCGGCAGCCTCGTCGTGCTCGGATCCGCCGTAGGTTCGATACCACACGAGCTTCAGCGTCGGATCCAGACGCACGAGTAGCGCGTCCCTGTCCCCGGCGTAGCCAACGCACCAACCGACAGCCACCACGCCACCGTCATCGGCCACCGTGAGGTCGTCGAACGCGCTTGTACCGCACGGGAGCGAAGGAGTCATGTCATGCCACGCGCCGGCCCCGTCCCGGAAGTCCAGCCAGCCGTGTCCGCGATCCGCTCCGGTGACGATCACCCCATCCGGTCGCACGGCAATCGCGGTGGGGCCGATCCGACCCGGCAATCGGTCTCGCGCAGCGATCCCCAGGGTCGCGTCAACCTGCGCAAGCCAGCCGTGGGAACGGCCTCCCGGTTCACCCCGGACTCCAACGACGAGCGCGCCGCCCTCCGCGGCGGCAAGAGCGACGACGCTGTCGAAACCACCTGATTCGAGGGACCGCTCGGCCAGCACGGTTCCCGACGCGTCGACGACGAGCAGCCAGGCAACGGTTCCCCCGGCAGCCACCGTGCGGAATCCGCCAAGCAGGAACGCGGACGGCAACACGGCGATCGCCGACAGTACTTCCGTCCCAGACCGATCGTAGGACGCCTCCCACAGAGGCTTCCCGGACGCATCCAGCATCGCTGCCCAACCGTCCAGCCCACGAGCAGGGTCCTCGACCTGGCCGGCCGCCAACACCTTCCCGTCGTCGGTTGCCGCGAGCGCCCGGACGGCGTCGGCACCCATGCCGCCGAAGCGGGCCGTCCACACGGTGCGGCCTGCGTCGTCGACACGGGCGACCCACCCATCGTAACTGCCCGAACGCTCGACGCCTGACGGCGGGCCGGCGACCGATTGCGCGCCGAGCCGCAGCACGCTCAGCGCCGCGAACAGAAGAACCAGGACGGGGCGTCCATGCCGGCGGAGCAGCGGCAATCGGGAGGATCCCCGTGCCGCTGCTTCGCCGTCCCGGTCGCTCAGGGGCCGGCTCTTAGCCCTGCCTGCCCAGCGCGTCGTTGTAGATCTGGACGAGCTCGTCCACGCCGAGGTCTTGGAGCTGGCTCACGAAGGCATCCCAGTTGCTCATGGGCTCCTGGCCGGTGGTGAACTTCACGACCATCTCGTCCGAGAGCGTGTCGATTGCCGTCTCCAGCACCTTCCTGCGGTCCAGCTCCTCGCTCGTGAAGGTGAGCTGCGGAGCGGGATCGGCGATGACGCCGGCCGAGGACAGCCACTCGCCGTCGGCAAACCTGACCGGCGCCGCCTCGTAGAAGGTCGGCACCGAGGTGCTTTCCGGCCAGACGAAGTTGTTGAAGTTGCGGAAGGCCCGCCAGATGTTCTTGAACTCCTTGCTCAGGATCACCCAGGGCTCCGGAGCCTGGAAATTCGCCGGGTCCTCGATCGTCATCTCCGCGGCGAAGTCCTTCGCCTCACCCGTATCGGGGTGGTACGCCCGGGTGCCGGTGAACAGACCGGGCGCCGGCCAGATGCGCATTCCCTGGTCGTCTCTGACGTAGCTGTAGTTCTCCTTGCCCATGGCCATGGCGTAGATGCCCTCGTCAGAGAGCCCCCAGTCGATCATGCGCAGGACGTTGTCCAGGTGCTCGGTCTTGGCCGAGACCAGCCAGAGCTGCCCCGTGTCGACGTTGTTGCCCGCACGGCTGGCATAATAGCGTTCCCCTTCCACCATCGGCGGCAGGATCGCCACGAAGGGATGATCGGTCATCTCCAGTTGCCCCTTCCCTTCGCGATCGCCCCAGAAGTAGCCGTTCCAGATGTTGTCGACCCAGAAGTGTACCCGTTCCTGCCGGCTCAGCCCTTCCATCACCTCATCCGGCATCGACCAGACGTCCGGATGGATAAGCCCGTCCTCATATGCCTGGCGGACGAAATCCACCATCAGCCGAAACCGCGGGCTCAGCGGGCCGTACTGGTACGCTCCGGCGCCGTCGTCGTAGTACATGTTCTGTCCGACGCCCCACATCATGCCGATGGTGCCGACGAAGCGGCCGGGATGACGGGCGCTCCACGGGAAGTTCTCCTCGTCCTTCGTCTCCATGTCGTGCTGCTTGATCACCGACAGCGCGTTGTGGAGATCGTCCATGGTCTGGATGTCTTCGCGCGGATCGATGCCGCGCTCCTCAAGGATATGGCCACGGATCGCCGGCGCGCTGGAGAACGGCACGAAGTCGTAGATGTAGGCGACGCCGTACTGGTTTCCGTCGGGTGACGTCATCGCGCTCTCGTACTGCGGGTACTTGTTCATGAAGCGCACCAGATTCGGCAGCGCGTCCAGGTGTTCGTTGATCGGTACCAGCAGTCCCTTGGGGCCGATGTTGTCCGCGATGTCCTTGGGGCGCTCGACCCGGTCATGCCAGATGTCCGGCAGGTTTCCGGACGCGATCCAAGCGTTGCGCTTCACGACGAAATCCGCCCCGGGAATCGCCTGATATTCGAAGATCACGCCGCCCGCGTCAGCCAACTGCTGCGACTGCCACAGGTCCGCGGACCAGTCGGTATCCGATTCGTCGTACACGACGATTCTGATCGTCGGCCTCTCGGCTTCTGCGCCTTCCTCGTCACCGCTCGCCACGGCCCATGCCGCCCCGATCAGCAGCGAAGCCAGGATGAGCCACAGTGTCTTGTTCTTCATCACACCCTCCTATGGTGCCATTGCCCTATGGTGCCATTGCGAGGCCGCCACGCTCCGCGTCCGTCTCGCGCCGCGGCCATTTCGATCAGCCCTTCAGCGATCCTATCAGTACTCCTTTCACGAAGTGTTTCTGTACGAACGGATACACGACGAGGATCGGGCCAACGGCCACGATGATCGTCGCCATCTGGATTTTCTTGAACAGACCCGGGTCGCGCAGCTCGCCGACATCCGCGGCGCCGGCGGCGTCGACCCATCCCGACTGCACCTGCAGTGCGCCCTGGATGACGATCTTGCGCAGCACGATCGAGAGCGGATACTTGTCCTGGTCGCTCAGGTACAGCAGAGGGGAGAAGAAGTTGTTCCACATGCCGACGGCGGCGAACAGGCCGATGGTCGCCAGGATGGGCTTGGAAAGCGGCAGGATGATGCTGAGAAGGATACGCCAGTCGTTGGCTCCGTCGATGTACGCGGATTCCACCAGAGCTTCGGGCAAGCTCCTGAAGTAGGTGCGCGTGATGATGATGTACCACATGACCGGCAGCACCGGCAGAACCAGGGCCCAGACGGTATTCATGAGCCCGAGGTTCTGGATCAGCAGGAACTGCGGCACCAGCCCGGCCGGCAGGAACATGGTGAGGACGAACACCACCGTGATGATGCCCTTCCCCTTCAGGCGCCGCTGGGCCAACGGATAGGCGGTCAGGGTGACGAAGATCAGCGTGCACAGGGACGTCAGGGCCGTGTAGTACACGGAGTTGAGGAATGCCCGCGGGATCTCGTCCGTGCTGAACACGATGCGGTAGGCCAGCAGATCGAATCCGCGCGGGAACAGCATCACCTCCTGTGCGGACACCCGCTCGGGGTCGCTCACCGAGAGGGAGAAGACGTAGACGAACGGGTAGATCATCGCGAACATCAGCAGCACCGTGAACGCCACGTTCGCGGCATCGAAGGTCTTCGAACCCACGCTCTTCCGGTATTCCATCCCGTCCTACCAGAGGCTCGATTCGCTGGTCTTGCGGCTGATCCAGTTCGCCGCCACCAGCAGGATCAGTGCGATGACGCCGTTGAACAGGCCGATCGCCTGCCCGTAGCTGAAGTCCAGGCCGACGATGCCCCGCCGATACACGTACGTCTGGATGACGTCGGCGGTCTCATAGATGCCCGGGTGGTACATCAGAAACACCTTCTCGAAGCTGACGTCCACGATGTCGGCGACGGCGAAGATCAGCACGATCTGGATGACCGGCAGAATGCTCGGCAACGTGATCGACAGCGCCTGCTGCCAGCGGCTGGCACCGTCGATCACGGCCGATTCGTAAAGCTCCGGGTTGACCCCGGCCAGCGCCGCAAGGTAGACGATCGCCCCCCATCCCATTCCCTGCCAGACGCCGGACCCCACGTAGAGCGGGCGGAACCAGCCGGCATCGTTCATGAACTTGATGGGCTCGATGCCGACGATCCCCAGCAGGGTGTTCACGATTCCCTGGAAGCCGAAGAAGTTGTAGATGATGCCGACGATCACGACCGTCGCGATGAAGTGGGGCAGGTAACTGATGGTCTGTGCGACCCGCTTGAAGGCCGCCGAGCGCAGCTCGTTGAAGAGCAGCGCGAGAATGATGGGCGCCGGAAACCCGAACACCAGCGACAGTACGCCGAGCAACAGGGTGTTGCGGATGATCCGTACGAAGAACGGGTCTTCGAAAAACTGGCGGAACCACTTGAAGCCGACCCAGGGGCTGGCCCACTGGCCGCCGACCAGGTCGTAGTCGACGAACGGTATGATCAGTCCGTTGAAGATCGGTACGTAGCGAAAGATGAAGAAGATCGCGAATGCCGGCAGCAGCATCAGATAGAGGTTGCGATCCCGGACCGCATACCAGCGCACGCGAGCGCTGAGCGACGTGCCCGCGATCCCGGCCTGGACGGCCCGCTGCTGCATGGCCTACGGCTCCGCCTGGAGATGATAGGAGTACAGGCTGCCGGAGCGGACCCGAAAGCGAAGCCGGTACTCGCCGGGCGGCAATCGCTGCAGATCCTCGCCGCCGACCTCGGCGTCCACGCTGTCGCCGCGGAACTGTCCCCTCGCCAGCACCGTGCCTGCTCCGTTCCCTCCGGCCGGCAGCACCTCGACCGTGAGGACTCCGCGCGGGCCGGCCGTACGTGCGTTGACGAAGATTCGCTCGCCGCCCAACCGCTCCGGCTTCGTCGTCAGCGTCCCTTCGTCCTCCCCGGCATCCACGCTGATGAAGCCGTCCTGGCGGAGCCATGCGAGTCCGGTTCCGCATCCCAGGCGCCCCATCTCGAGCAGCCCCGGGTCGTTCGCGCGCCGGTACGCCTTCGTCTCGCGATGCTCCCCCGTCCATCCGTTGTAGTACAGCCAGATGCGTCCATCGCGCTCGACCAGTCCGTTGTTGGGGCCCACCATCCCGGCATCGAAGTCACCACGGCCGCCGCGCGGAATCAGGGGCCGGTGGCCCCCGATGCGACGCCACGTGATGCCGTCCCGGCTGGCCGCGAGCTGGACGTCCATGAACCCCTTCTTGCGGATCTTGGGCTCATCCGGGTCGCCGTAGAGCACGTACAGCAGGCCCAGGTACCAGCCCCCTGGTAGATGAACACCGGCATGCTGTAGAGCTCGACGCCGTCGGGATCGTCCTCGTCGGGGACCATGACGGTGCCGGTGGGCGTCCAGCGCACGAAGTCCGTGGAGGTGGCCCGCCCGATGAGCCGCATGTGTGGGAACCGGCGCATCCCTTCGTCGACGGGAGCGGGGCGGCCCTCGTACCATCCGTGCAGCGAGCCGATGGTCGCGTCGTAGGTGTCGGGCTCCATCGCCCGCTGTCCCGGCTTCCAGGTAACGGGGCGCAGGAACGCCACGTACGCCTGCTACTTCGGGTCATAGCCGAGAAAGGAACCGTCGTCCGCCGCCGCCATGTAAATCGGATTCTGCGGATGCGGCCGCCAGTCGAGTCCGTCCGGGCTGCTGGCCGCGCACCAGCCCCACGACCCGGCCGATCCCATCCAGCCACGTATCGCACCCGGTTTGTCTGCTCCCGATCCCCAGTACAGCATCTTGTACCGCGTGGCCGGATCGCAGTCGTGATCGTCATGGACGATGTTGACACCGCCTATGTCGTAGGCGACCACGTTGTTCCGCCGGTCACCGTTGAGCGCGTGGCGCCGCAGCAGCGGCTTCTCCCAGCGGATGCCGTCGGTGGACTCCGCGTACGCACAGTGAAACGTACCGGCCGCCTCCCGCGCGAAGGCGTAGGTCTGGTACCAGTAGCGGAAGCGTCCCCCTTCGAACAGCACCGTGCCGTGGTTGTGACCCATCGCCCGCTCCCACGGCAGATCCGGCACGACCACCGGGTTGTCCCGGTATTTCTCCGCCTGGTGGAAGGTGCGGATCAGCCCCTGCCGGGATTCGACGTATGCGTCGTCCAGGAACAGTCGCCGGCACCCGCACATACCGCCCGATCCCGTTAGTCAGCCGCCCAGATGCTGTAGAGGCGCGTCTGGCGCATCCGCAGCTCGAGGTAGATCTTGCGGTCGATCAGGCGCAACGGCAGCGGCCCGGTGGTCCAGCGCAGGGGGACCGCTCGATGGTCGCCGTTGATCGGCCGCGCCTCCTCGAAGCCGAACCCTTCGACCGGGTCCCCGCGGTCGTCGAGCACGCGAGCGACCAGCGACCCAGCCGGCTCGGTAGTCACGTTGAGGTAGATCGTGGGGGCGCGCAGCATGAGCCCGGAGGTGGTCAGCTCGCCCCGCTCGGTCGCCCGCAAGGCGACCAGCCGTTCGTTCTCCCACAGTGCCCACTGGACGACATGGCGCCATTGGGTCGTCCGCGGCCACTTGTGAGGGAAGTTGTCCCGGCGGACGATGATGCCCACGTGGTCCGCGTCGAACTGCACCAGGTCGTTGGTCGGGAAGACGCAAGCCGACGGCGACTCGGTATCGGGGTCCCAGCCCGTGGCATCGACCGCGATGACCGGATCCCCGGGAACGAACTCGAACGCCTCGCCGTCCAGGCTGACGGCTAGGTGCAGATCCGCGCAATCGTCCTGACCGCGCCGATAGCGGCTGACGAAGAACAGGTGTACGTCGGACGTTCCCGGATAGAGGCTGTGGCAGTTGGTGTAGTAGTCGACGCCGAGATCCTCCATGTAGGACGGAAACAGAATGGGACGAGGCAGAGGCCAGCGGTGGAAATCCGTGGTGCTGGTGAAGCCGATGCTGCGGCGCTGGGCGCGTTGCCAATATCGGCAGTAGGCGGCGTAGCGGTCGTGTTCGGCGTCCCAGTAGGGGGTTACCTCCTCGGCCATAAAGGTGAGCGCCGGATACGGAGTGGGCGTCCAGTGCAGGCCGT
The DNA here is from genome assembly GCA_028820215.1 of Spirochaetaceae bacterium. The sequence continues at coordinate 63,187 of JAPPKD010000263.1, forward strand.
CGGGAGACTCGGCTCCGAAGAACGCCATGGCAGGGCCGTCGGGCAGCGCACCGAGGTCCTCGGGCATGACGCCGCCGACGATCAGCTCGTAGTGGCCGCCGGCTTCGACCTGGTCCCTGGGCATGCGCGAGAGCTGGACCAGCATGGACATGGGATCGAACGGCTCGTTCGTTTCCCGGCAATGGCGCACCAGGTCCGCAATCGGCATCCGGCCGCCAAACAGACCCTTGTAGCGGCCGGCCGGCGCGGCTGACGGGTCGACGAAGAGCTTCATCCCCGAGAAGCCGCGCTCCGGCACCTGCAGCGTACCGAAGACGATGTTGGTACGCCGCCCGTCGATCTCGACCACGTCCAGGTCGGGTGCGCGCCAGTCGACGCCGTCATCCGATTCCAGGTAGCGGACCACCAGGGTGTGGCTGGTCAGGTCGAAGCCGGCAGCCTCCTCCCGGCTCTGGCGCCGCTGGGCCGCGGTCGCCTGATCGCCCAGGCGCACGCGACCGCCGGCCCAAGCGCGGAAGCGGCCGCCGTCCTGCATGATCTGCGGATGCAGGTCCGCGAAGGCGTCCACCCGATCTCCGAGCGTGGCCGGCTGCGCCTCGAAGGCGAGGCCGCTCGGTACGTGGAACGGACGTCCAATCACCTCATGCTTTCGGAAGGTCCTGGTGCCGTAGTAGTCGGCGGTGGCATGCAGCGGGTGCGGCGTGCCGTCAGGCTCCGACCAGATGATCTTGCCGGGAAAGATCAGCCCCGCGTCCAGGAACAGGAGGTGCCGCGCGCCGAGGTCGTAGACCATCTCGACCTCTTTCGTAGCGGGATACCGGCAATAGACGTTGCGCGCGCCCTGATACATCTGGGCCTCCCTTCGACTAGGTCATGCGAAGCTCGCCGGTACGGCCGGCACGGTGAGAGTCAGGGGCGAACGGGCGGTTCACGATACGCCCATTCTCTTTGGTCACCTGGACCTGGATATTTCGGATTCCCGGAAGCCGGCGACATCCGCATCTGTTGGCGTCAGCGGATTTCTGGACGTCAGTCTGGCACGCACGGGTCGCCTCCTGCCGTATTTGGGCTACTGTATCGAGAGAGAAGTCACGCTATCCCTCTCATGAGACGCTGTCAACAGAGGTGCCGCTGTCGCGGCCGCTACTCACCGGTGTTCGCGGCGAACTCCCATTCCCCCGGATAGGCTCGATCGAATACCAGATCCGAGTAGTAGATGCCGTGTGCCTCCCGCTCGGCGGCATTCACGGCGACGCCGGCATGTGCCGGATCGGCCAGCGCGAAGGTTCGCAGCCGATGCACCACCGTCTGGCGGTCTCCTCCCGTATGTGACAGCACCTTGGCCTGATCCACCACGGCGTTCGCCTCGTCGCGAATCGGCATCTTCCCGTCAACCGAGTCGAACACCACCTGCGGCTCGCCGACGGCAAATCCTTGCTCCGGATCGACCTCCCACTGATAGAGGGGGTTGCGCATCCCCGGCCAATCCGGCCGGACGCGCGAGTCGTTGCTGTAGATCCGAATCACGCCATCGGCGCAGCGGAATGCGGTCTGCAGGCCGGGCGACGGCACGTCGACGTAGACCGGCTGCGGCAGCTCGGTGAGCGGATCGGCGGCGCGCAGCCACGCCACTCCGCCCTCGGGACGGCGGAAGGCCGGACGCACCCTCGCGCTGATCGCCCAGTCGCCATGGCTGAGCCGCATCGGGCACGGCTCCCAGAGCCCTTCGGCCGAGACCGGCCCGGTGCGGGTCCACTCGTACCGGCCGGCCGCAGGTCCATAGGAGAACTCCAGGCATGCGACGCGCTCGGTAGACGGGCAGAACACCGTCATGGGCGCCAGCCAGCGGGTGGCGTCGCCGTCTAACGGCACCGGGTTGACCATGCCGGTGATCACACGGCGTATCTCCGGGCGCTCGCACCACGTGTACCCCGACCCGTAGCCCTTCTGCCGCAGCGGCTGCACCGCCACCACCGGCGTAAAGGCGTCGGCGGCCGGATCGAAGCGTAGTTGCGTCCATTCGACCAGCGCGGTCGCGTCAAGACGGTCTCGCACCTCCTCGATCGTCTCGAGCGCCAGCCATCCGGTGTCGGGATCGAGGGGCCGGGCGACCCGCTTCCACATGAAGGTAAACAGTCCGGCGTGCGCCGGAACCTGCCCATCGATGAGCGCCCCGGCCGGCACGCCAAACCCCAGCGGGCCGACCGTCTGCCGGCTGTAGACGCGGCCATCCGCACATGCGTCCCAGTCGTCGGTGGTGGAGCGGAGCACTCCCTCACCTACCAACTCGCCGTCGTAGCCGCCAGCGCGGATCTGGTACAGGGTGCCGCGGTTGTCGTCCGAGCCGCGCCAGCCGCCGCTGGTCAGCAGCAGCAGAAAGCGGTCGCGGCTGAGCTGCAGGCCGTTGACATGGCGCGGGAACACGCCATCGGTGCCGGACTCACCGGCGGTGCGAAACCGATGGACTAGCTTGCCCCGGTAATCCAGCGTCGCGGCCGGCATGGTCACCCCGGCCGCGGCGAATCGGGCCAGACGCCGTCCGGATACTCGTAGCGGATCGAAAGCTCGATGTCCTCGACGGTGATGTCGAACTCCTCGGCCAGCCGCTCGTTGCGCCTGGCCATCCGCAGCGTTACCTCGTTGCGGCCGCGCCGCGGCAGGTTGCCCGACAGATCGTACTCGAACCAGTCCCGCCCGACCCAGCGCAGGTAGTAGGCGCCGGCCCGCATGGGCGTGTCGCACTCCAGCAGCTCGCCGTTGAGGGCGACCTCGACCTCGTCGTAGCCGGTCATGTTCGTCAGGTGGACGCGTAGGCGGCACGAGTTCAGCCGGTCCGCCTTGCCGCGGGCATCGTCGGCAACCTCGATCGTGATCGGCAACGGGTCGGAGCCGAGCACCGCCGGGATCTGGTGCCCGGTCTCCAGGCAGTTGGGAAACGAGTCGTGCGAGCGCATGACCACGTAGGTCTTGTCCTTGAACTCCAGCCGCATCGGGTTGCCGATGTCGTCCAGCACGTCGCGGTTGTCGTAGTTGTAGGTAGGCGCGGTGCCGAAGTAGTTGAACACGTACAGGCCGGAAACGCCCTTCGCCAGGTGGCGCGCGGCGATCGCGCGCGTCATCTCGTTGGTCATCCCCGTCATGATCGGCGTCTGGACGAACCAGCGCTTGTCGTCGGAGTCGCCGGCCAGGTAGCCCTCCTCGATCGCCGGGTAGATCTGCGTGTCGGTCGAGGCGGCCAGCTCCACCCACTCGCCCATGTCCTCCTCCATGTCCTGGCCGAAGAAGCAGGACGGCACGAGGATGTCGACCAAGTTGTCGCGCACCCAGGTGCGCACGTCCAGGCCGAGGCGCTCGCTGCCGGCGATGGTGTTAGGCACCCGCGCGGCGAAGCCGATCGGCCGGCCGCGCGCTTCGCCGATGCGGTCGATCCCGATCCGCATCTGCCGCATCATGTCGGTCATCAGCGCCATGCCGGCCTGCTCCGCGCCGCGCTTGAAGTAGCCGGGGCAGCGCATGTAGTCGCACAGGAAGCCGTCCAGGTCGTAGCGCTCGCACGATTCGAAGGCCAGGTCGCGCCGCAGGTCACGGACCTCCTGGTGGGCGTAGTCCTGGAAGGAACGCAGCACGTTCCGCAGCCTGTCCGGCCAGCCGGCGGCGCCGTCCTCGCCGATGAGGTACTCGGGGTGCTCGATGAAGAACTCGCCCGACCAGAGGTTGGCGTCGGCGGCGTCGACGCCCCAGTGGTGCCAGTCGTTCATGGCCAGCCGGAACCAGAAGTCGACGCCGATGCGCTTGGCTTCGCGCACCTTGACCGCTTCCGGGTCGATGCCAGCCTCGAATGCCAGACGCAGGTGCTCGGCGGCGCGCCACAGCTTGATGTCCCCGATGCGCGCGCCGCGCTGCATGCGGTCGACGATGAACTCCACGCCCTTCACCTCGGTCGGCCACCCCACGGTGAAGCCGGCGTTGGAGCCCATGGCGCCGACGTAGGCGTCCACCGGGCGGCCCTGGAAGAAGCCGAAGTGCGCCTGCGCGATCCGCTCCGCCGAGATCGGCGGGTGGTAGTACATCTCCTGCCCGGCGTTCTGGTCCCACATGACGCGGTAACGCGGCACGCGCCGGTCCTTCCTCTGATCAGCCATCGGTTACCCCTTTCGCGATGCGGCCGGCTTATCCCGCCCAGTGACGGCAGGTCAAGCCCTCGATCCTTTGGAAATGGGCGAGACTGGCCATGATCGCGCGCCGTGTGCGACGGCGACCTGTCCAGGCCGCAGCGAACGCAGGAGACGACCATCTCCGGCTCACTCCGCATTGCCGCGGAAACGCGCCCATAGTTCATTCGACGCAAAGAGGTAGAATTCCGGCCTATCTCGTGAGTGACGCACGCCTGCCAGGGAACTATGACCACCTCACAGCGCGCGCCAAGGCGCCGCTGATCGCGCTGCTGTCGCTGGCGTCGATCGCCTTGGGCGGGTACGCCTTTTCACTGCTGCTGGAACTGCTGAGGTTGCTGCGCGATCTCCACACCGTCGCGCCACGCGGCGGCGTCAGCCTGCTGCGGTTCCTGTTCGGATTCGGGCTGCCGGTCCTGGCCGGCGTTGGCTGCATCGCGGCCGTGGTGTTCACCGTCTATGCCTACAGCCGCTACGGGGTGCGCAGCCGGTGGCTCAGGCAATCGGTGCACGATCTTCCCCCCGAAGCCATGCTGGCCGCGGGCGAAGGCTACCGGACGCTCTTCAGCCGGTTCCTGCTGGTCACCGCGCTGGAGCTGTTCCTGGCAGCCGCGATCCGCGCGGGAGAGCTGGCCCTCTGGGGACTGGACGGCACGTGGCAAGGAGAGTTGGCGGTCGCTGCCGCCGTAGCGGCAGCGCTAGGGGTCGCGGCCGCCGCGGCACGGGCCCTGGTCGTCCGCGGATCGCGGTAGCCACACGCCGATGCTACAGTCGTCGCGCACCTGCGTAGCAGCGCGCGGCGCGCCAGGGAGGGACGATGACCGCAACACAGAAGTATCTCTTCGACCTGCAAGGATTCCTGATCGTCAAAGACGTGCTCTCGGACTCGGAGTGCGAGCTGGCCAAGCGCAAGATCCGCGAGCACATGGAGCCGATGGACAAGACGCCGGACGGCTACGACGCGAACGGCACTTGGCACAGGACCTCTGGCCTAGTGAATCTCGGCGAGCCGTTCACGACCCTGATCGACCATCCCAAGCTGATCTCGGTCCTGAGCGAGATCATCGGCCCCAAGCTGCGGCTGGAAGCCAACTACAGCTTCGTGCGCTCGAAAGGCTGTCCGCACTTCGAGATGCACGGCGGCCACCGCGGCGGCCGGGTGAACTTCCGCTACTACGTGCACGGCGACCAGATCTACACCGGGCTCACCGTCGTGGCGTTCACCCTGCAGGAAGTCTCGGAGGAGGACGGCGGCTTCGCCTGCATTCCCGGCTCCCACAAGTGCGACTTCCACGTCCCGCCGGAGGACCACAAGCGCCTGTTCGCGATCGACGGCCCGCTGGTGCGCAACATCGCGGCGCCCAAGGGCTCGGCCATAATCTTCACGGAGACGCTCGCGCACGGGGCCGCGTCCTGGCAGGGAAACGAGCCCAGGTACGGCGTGTTCTACAAGTACAACGACCGCGCGGCGACCTACGGCTACCGGCCCTACCGCCTCCCCAGCAAGGAGACCCTGGCGAAGCTCCCGCCGGAGAAGCGCATCTTCTTCAACGGCACGTGGGAGGCATTCGGCCCGGAGGACAACCCCCACAACGAGCACGCGGAGGTCTGAGCGTTCCGTTCATCCACCCCGGACTCCGCGGACCAGCACCACGTGGCGGCGTTCGATCTCGGCGTGAAAGCTCTCCGGCAGGCGTGCCCAGTCGTGCATCTCCACCAGGAAAGGGATGGTAGAGTCTCGTAGCGCGTCCTCCAGGTCCGCCAGACGGGATGCCTCGATCTTGCCCAGGCCCGGACCGCGCAGGACGAGGTCCAGGTCGCTGCCATCGTGGCTCAGTCCGCTGACCCGGCTCCCATAGGCCCAGACCTCGACGCCGGGCACATGCGTTTTGACGAGCGCTTCGATACGCGCCCGATGACGCTCTGACAGATGCAGGTTCCTTCCCGTCTCGATCTTGGCAGAAGGCTCAGCCATCGGCCTTTCCCGCGATCACGTCCGCCAGTCTGCCGGCGTCGTCGACGAAGCGTGGCAGAAGCTTCAGCGTGGCTTCGGCGAAGCCTTCGCCGTAGTCGTGAGCGGTGTCGTTGCGATTATCGCGGTACTCCAGCCAGCGCTCACAGGAGTCGGCCGGAATCAGGCCGTGCTTGGCGGCATGCCGGAACACGTCCTTGAACGCCAACCGGTCCGCCTCTCGGTTGCTGGCGAACCATGGTCGCAGGCGCTTCTTCAGCAGTTTGCCGCTCTGCTCCAGCACCGCTCGAACTCCTTGACGCACGCCACCCGGTAAATGTCGTACAGGACGTCATCTTCGGAACCTTCGGCGCGGAGTGCGACGAGCGCCTGTCCGAGAGTCTTGATGCAGCGCCGCAGGTAGGTGGTATCGATCTCGCTACGTCCCATGTCTCGGCGCTGACGACTCCCCGTTCACTCCAGACGAACTGTCCACCGCTCCGGTAGAGTCTCGCGGATCTGCCGCGATGGCGGCAAGGCCACGGTAAAGCACCATTGTCTGGTGTACATTGATGGTGCCTTGTGCTGGTGCCGCCGGTCGTGGGACATTGCCGTCGGAATGACCCGCTTGACGGTAACGGTAGACGAGGAGTTGCTGAGTGAAGCCCAGGCATTGCTGGCATCGTCAACCAAGCGGGAGACCATCGCGATCGCACTGCGGGAACTGGTGCGGGAACGCAAGCGCAAGGCCGCGTTGAGTCACGCGGGCAGCATAGAGCTCGATCTGGACCAGGAGATGCTCCGTCATTACCGCGAGCAGCGATGATCTTGGTCGACAGCTCGGTGTGGATCGAGTACTACCGGGCAGCAGGCGACCCGCGGTACAAGCGTTGGGTGGCCGACGCCATCCGCCGGGACCACGTCGCGGTAAACCCGGTCATCGCCGCCGAGATTCTCACGTTTACCAGAGACCGCGAGCAGTACGACGCCATCACGGCGGACTTCACGGCGTTTCACTGGACGGCGGTAGACCGGGCGGTCAGCCTCCGCGCCTCGGACCTTGGCTATCGGCTGCGGCGCAGCGGGGTGACGGTGCCGGCTACCGATCTGCTCGTCTTTGCCAGCGCGCTGGAGGCGGGCGCCGAGCTCATGCATCACGACGCGCACTTTGCGCTCATAGCGGCTGACACTCCACTTCGGCTTCACTCTCATGTCGCCTGAGCGCTCGTCCTCCACATGCGGATTCAATACATGAGGCCGCGGTCTGGAAGGGGCAGCACGCCGAAACCGATCGTCGCTCTTGCTGGCGTTGCGCTGCTGTCGCTTGGCTCGGCTTCGTTCGCGACGGCGCACGAGGTTCAGGACGATGTTCCACGAACGGCGGTGGTGTCGGCCTTCGCGCCGGAGCTCTCGATACTCAAGGGTGAGCTCGCCGACGCGTCGACGTACGCCGTGAACGGGGTCGAGTTCTCTGCGGGGACCCTGCAGGGGCGGGACGTGGTGCTGTTCCTGAGCGGAATCAGCATCGTCAACGCGGCGATGACGACCCAGCTCGCGCTGGACCACTTCAACGTCGAACGGATCGTGTTCTCGGGCATTGCGGGGGGCGTCGATCCGTCGCTGAAAATCGGCGACATCGTGATCGCTGACCGGTGGGGTCAGTACCTGGAGCTGGTCCTGGCTCGGGAGGTCGAAGGCGAGTGGAGCATGCCGCCGTTCTTCGACTATCCGTATCCGAACTTCGGGATGATGTTTCCGCGCGCGGTCACCGTGCAGCGGGCCGGTGCCGACGCGCCGGAGACCCGCTTCTGGTTCCCCGTGGACGCCTCGCTGCTTGTTGCCGCCCGCGTCGCGGCAGCGGACGTCGAGCTGGATCAATGCACGGCGGACGACACCTGTCTGCGGAACACGCCCAGGATCGTCGTGGGCGGCGCCGGCGTGTCAGGCAGCGCCTTCGTCGACAACGCCGCATTCCGGGAGCACACCTTCGACACCTTCGGTGCGAAGGTATTGGACATGGAGAGCGCGGCCGTCGCGCACGTGGCCTACGCGAACGGCGTCCCGTTCATCGCCGTCCGGAGCCTGTCCGATCTCGCCGGCGGCGGCGAGGGCGAAAACCAGATGGCAGTCTTCCTCGGCCTCGCGGCCGGCAACGCGGCCGCGGTGGTCAAGGCGCTCCTGCGATCGCTACCGGCTGAGGGCTAGCGCTAAGCTGAGCAAGAGGCGGGTCCTCGGGCAACACCGCTCACCAAGGGCTCGACCGCGGCCGAGGCGTCGATGACGTATCGTGTCACTCCCGTCTCTCGTCCAGCTCACGTCGCGCCTCGTCCAGGAGCGACGCGGCCGTCACACGCAGGTCGGTTTCCGGACGCGTCGCGAAGTGCTCCGCCCACTCCGCAACGACCTCACCCTGCCAGAGGCGCTTACGAACTCGGTCGCAGGCAGGACGTCGATGCCGTCGTCCGTGCGCCGGGGTCGCGGCTCCAGGCAGACGACGATGCGTTCCCGGACACCGGGGTGCTCCTCTGTCAGCGTGCGCAGCCCCTGGAGATGATCACGGGTGATCCGCGCGCTTGCCTTGGCCTCCACCACGACCTGCATGTCCCCGAGCACGAAGTCGACCTCGATGCCGCTCGGCAGCCGCCAGTAGGTCAACTCCACGTCCAGCTCGCGGTACGCGATGCAGGCGGACAGCTCGTTAAAGAGCCAGTTCTCGAACGCCTTGCCGTAGAGCTGTGATCCTGGGGTCAGCGCTCCGCGCCTGGCGAGCCGATTCACCGTGCCGACGTCGGCGAAGTTCTCGGTGCCGGGATCAGGAAGAAGAAGCGAACTCTTGAACATTCACTTCAATTTATCATGATGATTTGTAACTGTTCAGGCGTAGGGTAGTTCGTTCGGCAGATTTCGGCAACGGGTCG
>JAPPKD010000374.1 GCA_028820215.1 Spirochaetaceae bacterium
CCCCCCCCCCCCCCCCCCGCCGCCCCCCCCCCCCCCCCCCCCCCCCCCCCCCCGCGCCGGCCGCCACGCTCAACGCACCCGCCGCGACTGCCGCGGCGACGAAGGACGGTCCCACCTCACCTACCGCAACGGCCGATCCGAACGTGGCGCTTCAGACGGCCGCGATCGTCCGGTGGTTTCCGGCGAAGGGGGGCGTTCGTATCATGTGCCCATGGGGGGAGCCGGAACGCGGGCGGCCGTGATCCTGGCCGCGGTGCTTTCGCTGGCGTTGTTCGGCTGTTCGGAGCGTGGCGACCCGCCCGGACCGGCCCGGGCGGTCGAAGCGGCGGATGCGCCCGCGGGAGGTTCCGCGCCGGCCGGGGCGCCCGCGGACACCGGGAAATCCGTCCTGGAGACGATGGCGGACCTGGGATTCGAGCCGGCCCGCAAGGAGGCGCGCGTCCCCTTCGAGCTGTCGGCGATGGACGGGACCACCCGCACCCTGGACGACTACGCGGGCAGCTACGTGCTGCTCAACTTCTGGGCGACCTGGTGCGCGCCGTGCCGGATCGAGATGCCGGCCCTGGAGCGGCTGCATCAGGAGCTCGCCGGCCGCGGCCTCCGGGTCGTCGGTGTCGACATCGGCGAGGAGACCGGCGACGTCCGGCGCTTCGTGGAGGAAACCGGCATCACGTTCGAGGTCGTGATCGACCACGACCTGTCGACCGGACGCGTATACGCAGCTCGATCGCTGCCGATGACCTACATACTCGATCCTGAGGGGACGATCGTCGCGCGGGCGATCGGCGTGCGCGACTGGGACTCCGAACCGATGCGCAGCATGTTCGCCGCCCTGGTCGAGGACGGTTGATGCCGGGGCAGGTTCCGTAGTATCAGTAGCCGCCGACATTATGGGCCGCTGCTCCGTTGATCCGAGATCCGACCTCTCCGATGTATGACCACGGGCGACGCTGACAGCCACGGGCCCACCGCCACGCGCCCACCGGTCGACCTGTTTCAGAGGTGTCGCGACTATCAGGCGTGGTTCGACGACCAGGTCGGGCAGATCGGTTTCTACCCCTACTTCGCCGCCATTCAGGAGGTAAGGGGCACCACCGCGGTGATCGACGGCCGCGAGTTGTTGATGATCGGCTCCAACAACTACCTTGGGCTTTCCTGGGACCCGCGCGTCCGGGAGGCGGCGATCGCGGCGGTGAAGCGCTACGGCACGAGCTGCTCCGGCTCACGCTACCTGAACGGTACGCTCACCCTGCACGAGGAGTTGGAGGCGGACCTCGCCGACTTCGTCGGCAAGCAGGCCGCGCTCTGCTTCACCACCGGCTACCAGACCAACCTGGGCGCGATCTCCTCCCTGCTCGGCAAGAACGACCATGTCTTTTCCGACCGGGTGAACCACGCCTCGGTCATGGACGGAATCTTTCACGCTTCGGGTCTGCGCCTGGGCACCGTCAAGGTGCACCGCTACGCGCACAACAGCCCCGAGGAGCTGGATCGGGCGTTGAGCTCGGCACCGGCCGAGGCCGGGAAGCTGGTGGTTACCGACGGGGTGTTCAGCATGGAGGGGGACATCGTCCGCCTGGACGAGATGGCCGAGGTCGCCCGCCGGCACGGTGCGCGCATCTACCTGGACGAGGCGCACGCGATCGGCGTGATCGGACCCACCGGCCGCGGTACCGAGGAGCACTTCGGCCGGCCGCTCGCCGACCTGGTGATGTGCACCTTCTCCAAGTCGTTCGGCTCCATCGGCGGCTTCGTGGCGGGAGACCGCGACGTCGTGAACTACATCAAGCACCACGGCCGATCGCTGATCTTCAGCGCCAGCATGCCGCCGGCCAACCTGGCGGCTGCGGCCGCCGCGCTGAAGATCATGCGCGACGAGCCCGAGCACGCGCAACGCCTGCAACGGATCGCGGCGCGCATGATCCGCGAATACAAGGCCCTGGGCTTCAACGTCGACGTCGCCGAGACGCCGATCGTGCCGCTGATCATCGGCGACGACCATCTGACGTTCCAGTTCTGGCACGAACTGTTCCAGGCTGGGATTTACGCCAACCCGGTGGTCAGCCCGGGCGTCCCGCCCGGCAAGGCGCTGATCCGAACCTCTTACATGGCGATCCACACCGATGAGGAACTGGATCGGGTGGTTGATATCACCTCCACGGTGGGGCGCCGCCTGGGGATCATCTGACCGTGAGCTTCCCGCCCGTCACGGAGTTGATCCCGCATCGGCCCCCCTTCCTGTTCCTGGACCGGCTGGAGCGGGCCGACGCCGACCTGATCGTCGGCTACAAGCAGTTCGCGCCCGATGAGCCATTTTTCGCCGGCCACTTCCCGTCGTATCCGGTCGTGCCCGGGGTGCTGCTGGTCGAGTGTCTGGCCCAGTGCGGCGGCGCCGGCATCGCCGCGCGGAGCGACGGGGCGGCGCGTGACGGCGCCGGCTCGGTCCTGTTCCTGGCGTCGGTCGAAAAGGCCAGGTTCCGGCGGCAGGTACGACCCGGCGACGAGGTCCGGCTGGAGGTCGCCACCACGCGCAGCTCTCCCGCGATGATCCGCCAGAGCGGCAAGGCGTTCGTGGGCGAGGAACTGGCAGCGGAGGCGACGTGGCTCTGCCTGCGCGGATCCGCTGAAGCCGGAGCGTAAGCCCCAAGACCGTCGCCCGAGGCTCCGGCTACGATCAGCCGAGGGTCAGCTCGATGCTCTTGAAGAACCGGTGCACGGGCCGGACCGAGTCGCGGTTGCCGTACGCCATGATCATCGGGAAGATGCCCGTCTCGCCGGCACTGTCGCGGATGAATGACGCCGGAAGCGCGACCTCCAGCGTGGTGGCTCCGTCGGCCTCGCTCACCGCGTGGGCGGTCGCGACCGTATCGGCGACGTCGTGGTGCTTGTGACCCTTCCCCTCCTGCTCGGCGAAGAACACCGTCCCGTCCGCTTCGACGTAGCTGAACAGGATCCGCGCCCCGTCCATGACGTCGGAGCCGAAGCCGACGGCGACCCAACCGGTCGTCGTCGCGACGGCTGCCACGTACAACGTGTCGCCCACCAGCGCCAAGCCGATCGTCATGCCATCGTACTGCAAGCTGACCCCGTACTCGTCCTCCGCGACGGCGCCGTCGACGACCGGCGCGGCCTCCTGCGCTACCATGACGCCTGCATCCTCCGCCGCCGCGCCCCCGTGATCGTCGTCGTGCGCGCCCGCGGCCCAGGCGAGGCCTGCCAACAGCAACACTGCCATCCAACGCATGGCGCCATGCTTACCGCAACCGGCCATCGCACGCAACCGCCGGCGCAGGGTTTCCACCCGTGGCTCCGGTAGTCGTCTACCTCACCGGCTACCGGCAGCACGCCGGCAAGACCGTCACCAGCCTGGGCATCATTTCCCAGCTCCGCCGCGTGCTGGACCCCGCGACGATCGGCTACATCAAGCCGGTGGGCCAGGAGGTATCCGCGCTCCGCGACGGCATGCACGTGGACAAGGACGTGCAGCTCCTGTCGGTGTTCAGCTCCCTGCCCGGATTCGAGCCCCGGCACCTTTCGCCGGTCCGGTTCACGTCCGGGTTCACCCGCACCTACCTCGAGTCGGGAAATCGGGAGGCGCTGACCCGAACCCTGGGACGCCGCATCCTCGAGTCCGTGGCATCGCTGGCCGACAAGAAGGTGATCATCGCCGAGGGCTCCGGACATCCGGGTGTCGGCGCCATAGCCGGGCTGTCCAACGCCGACGTGGGAAAGCTGCTCGATGCGGAGGTCGTGTTCCTTTCGGAGGGAGGCATCGGCCGCGCCATCGACACGCTGGAGGTCTACCTGTCGTACTTCCTGCACAAGGGCTGCCGGGTGCGCGGCGTGATCTTCAACAAGCTGATCCCGGAGAAGATCCCCACTCTGCAGCGATACCTCACCGACGAAGCGCTCAACAGCCGGTTCCCGGGCTTCGGCGGCACGTTGCGCATCCTGGGGTTCATTCCGACCGTCCAGGACCTGCCTCAGCCGTCGATCGATCTGGTGCGAACCTCGCTGCGCCATGCCGAGCCGATCGGCGATCCGCGCCATCCCACCTGGCAGCGTCCCTGCCGGACGATCCGCGTCATCTCGCTCCCCGCGCAGTTCCTGCGGCCTGCGCAGGCGATCCGCAGGCGCGACCTCGTGGTCATCAGCGCCAACTCCACGCCGCGGATCCGCAGCATCATCGCCTACCACCGGCAGCTCGGAGCCACGCGCGGGATCGGTGGGTTGGTGCTGACGTGCGACGAAGGCGAGTCGCTGGCCCCCGACCTGCGCGCCGAGATCATCGCCGCGGGCCTGCCCACCCTGCTGATCCGCGGCGACTCCGCGGCCATCGAGGCGCGCCTGTTCTCGCTCTACGAGAACACCAAGCTGCAGGTGTACGACGTCGACAAGGTGCGCGAGGTCGAAGAGCTGTTCAGCGCCTCCTTCGACGTGTACCGCTTCCTGGAGGTCTTCGGCATCGAGTAGGCCTCCCGGTCTATGGTGTCGGGGGAGGGCGGATCATGCATGCGACCGGGCTGCCGCCGGGTGGACGGACCGACTTCGGGGCCATGGGAGCTGACCACGTGCTGGACGTCGGCGGCGACGTCCAGCTCTTCTGCGACGACTTTCTGCTGACGCGGGGCACGGCCGCATCGCGGGACTACCCGGTCAACATCCGGTTCACTCCCGGCAACGCCGTCAAGGACCCGGCACCGGTGATGCTTCCGGGACGGGACGCCCCGTGGGAGACCGGCGGCATCTACTGGGTGACGGTCCTGCACGACGGCGGCCGCTTCCGCTGCTGGTACAACACCGGGCGCACCGCGCAACGCGACCCGCGCTACCCGCATCAGCGGCCCGCCCGCGAGCCGGGCATGGTCTCGCAGATGATGGTCGCCTACGCCGAGTCCGACGACGGCGTGAACTGGCGCAAGCCCGCGCTGGGACTGGTCGAGATGGACGGATCGACGGCGAACAACGTCGTCCTGCGCGGCGACATCGACCGCTACGCGGAAGGCGCCTGCGTGTTCGTCGACCCGACGGCGCCGCCGGCCGAGCGCTACAAGATGCTGCACCGCGGCCGGACGCCGTTCGGGCTGCGCGGCGCCTGCTCCGGCGACGGTCTGTCGTGGACCATGTACCCCTGGGGCTACAACATCCCCGGCCTGGACACCCAGAACGTGGTCAACTACGACCCGGTACTGGGCCGCTACGTGGCCTACATCCGCTCGAACAGCCTGAAGCGGGCCGGCCGCGACGTCGGCGACCGTCCCGTGCTGCCGCAGGGCTGGGGACGGTCGGTCGCCCGCATCGAGGCGATGCGCTTCGACGGGCCTCACCCCGAGTGGACGCCGCCGGAGATCGTCCTGGCGCCCGACCACGAGGACGGGCTGGACGTCGACTTCTACAACGGCCCGTGGAGCCCGTACCGCGACCTGCACCTGATGTTCTTCTCGCCCTATCATCACTGGAGCGGGAAGCTCGGCCTGCAACTCGCCGTCAGCCGCGACAACCGGACCTGGATTCGTCCCACGCGCATGCCGATCGTGGCCAACAGCGACCAGCCGGGGGCCTACGACCAGTTCCGGATCTATGCCGGACCCGGCATCCTGCCGGCCTCACCGGACCGTCCGGCCTCACCGGACCGCGTGGCGCTCTACACGCGCACCGGTCAGGGACCGCACAACGGCGCGGTGGACGCGACCTACACGCCGGGGCCGTGGCGCGCCGCGGGGCTGCGCGACGGCGAGACGCCGTCCGACGGCGGCATGGGGCGGGTCACGTTCGGCCGCGACCGGTTCGTCGGGATCGAGGCCGGCAGCGAGCTCGGCATCTTCGCGACGCGCGAGATCCGCTTCGCCGGGCGCCGGCTCACCGTGAACGCGGAGCCGACCGGCGCGGAGGCGGAGCTGCGCGTGCAGGTGGTGCGGGGAGACACCACCCCGCCGGCCGGCTCCTTTCCGCGGCACGACGGCCCGCCGATCGAGGGACTGACGTTCGACCGCTGCCGTCCGCTGAACGCGGACGCGCTCGACGCGCCGGTCACCTGGGACGGCGGCGCCAGCCTCGGCGCCTGGGCCGGCACGCCGGTCCGGCTGCAGTTCCACCTGCGCCGGATGAGGATCTACGGGTTTCGTTTCGCGGCGTGACTCCCACCCGCGGCCGGGCCGGTGGCGACCGCGCCGGCGCTACCCGGCCGCGACCAGCCGGCCGTGCGGGTCGTGGTGCGCCGGGTGCTCGGCGCCCGCCTTGCGGCGCGCTTCGCCCTGCTCGTAGCGGTTGGGCATCTCCACAGCCCGCCAGCGCAGAAACGCTGCCTCGTGCCGGTCCCGGTTGGCGGCCGAGGGCGCTGCCGGCACGTCGATCTCACCCACGGTCAGCGCATCCACCCGGCGCTCGCAACAGACCACCTCGCCCTTGCTGACGATCAGCGTCACGCCGACGTTCGCTTCCACGATCGGGACGCCGTTCTCCCGGGCGCGCGCGAGCACGGCCTTGTCCTGGCTTCGCGAGCGCGATCCATAGGACGGGATCAGCAGGTAGCGGGCTCCGTCCAGCACCGGAATGCGGGCGATGTCACGGTTCCAGCGATCGTTGCAGATCAGCACCCCGCACTTCCCGAACGGCGTCTGAAACGCGCGCGAGCGCTTGCCGAGGCGGTTGAACCACCAGTCGTCGTGGTAGCCCTCGGCCAGCTGCATCTTGTGGTACGTGCCGCGGATCTCGCCCGACGCGTCGATGAAGACCGCGCAGTTGTAGACGTCGCCGCCTGAGCGCTCGGCCAGGCCGAACGCCAGGCACATGCGCAGCTCACGGGCCAGTGCCCGGAACCGCCCGATCTCCGGGCCCTGCAGGCTCACGGCCGCCTCGTGCATCCGCTCTGCCGGCTGCTCGCCCTCGATGATCGGCATCACCACGTAGCCGTCCAGCGCCCCTTCCGGGGCGACGGCGAGCTCGGCGCCGGCGGATGCGGCCCGGCGGAACAGATCCTCGAGCCTTTCCCCGTTGGCGGCGACGTCGAACTTGCGGGGCTTGAACGAACATGCGGCGACCCGGACCTGAGTGAACATACCGGCCACGCTACGCGCCGGTCCGGGCCGAATCAAGCGTGGCGCGGGCCTTGCCAGCGCCGCCGCATGCTTCCAGAGTTGCCGCATGAGCCAGCGAACGGAATTCGACCCGCTCAGGCTGCTGGACGCCCTGCATGCCGCAACCGAGCGCGACTGCGCCTTCACCGCCACGACCGCCGAAGCCGCCCGCGAGTGGCAGGCGCGCGCCCGTCGGGCGCTCACCGGGCACCTGGGCTTCCTGGACCGGCCGGCCCCACCCGTGGAAGCCGAAATCGAGCAGGCGGTCGACCGCGGCTCCTACGTCCGGGAGCGTGTGGTGCTGCGCACGTGGCCGGATGCGACCATGCCCGTCTACTTGCTGGTGCCGAAGGGCCTCACGGGGCCGGCGCCGTGCGTGCTGGCACTGCACGGGCACGGCTACGGCGTGCGCGACATCGTCGGTCTGTGGGAAGACGGCTCCGAGCGGTGGGAGCCGGACGGCTACCACAAGGACTTCGGGTGCGCGCTGGCCGAGCGCGGCTTCGTTGTGGCGGCGCCGGAGATAAGCTGCTTCGGCGAGCGGCGCGCCGACTACTCGGCCCTGGCCGACGAGCTCACCGGCCCCGAGCCATCGACCTGCCACAACGCCAACACCTACGCGATCATGCTGGGCGGCTCGGTGATGGGCCTGCGCGTCTGGGACGGCATGCGCGCGGTCGACTACCTGGCCACCCGGCCGGAGGCGGACATCGCGCGCCTGGGGGCGATGGGGATCTCCGGCGGCGGCGCGCACACCTACTTCTCCACCGCGTGCGACGACCGCATCCGCGCCTGCGTGATCTCCGGCTACTTCTGCGACTGGCGGCAGAGCATCCTGACCTTCGCTCATTGCACGTGCAACTTCGTGCCCGGGCTGCTGGGCCACGGCGAGCTCAGCGACTTCGCGGGACTGATCGCGCCCCGTCCGTGCCTGATCGAGGCGGGCCGGCGGGACACGATCTTTCCGATCGACGGCGTGCGCGCGTCGGTGGACCGGGCGCGGGCGGCGTGGCGCGCCTTCGGCGCCGAAGACGCGCTGGTCACCGACGACTTCGAAGGCAGGCACCAGATCAGCGGCCGGCTGGCCTACGACTTCCTGGCGCGCCACGTCTGACCGTGCGGCCCCCGCGGGGCCGGCAGCATGGCTACAGCCGGTAGAGCTCGCCGAACTTGGTGTTCAGGTAGTCGGTGAAGTAACGCGCGTCGAGCGGCTCCCCGGTCACCCGAAGGCAGATCTCCTCGGCCGGGTAGACGCGGCCGTGGCGGTGGATCCGCTCCCGCAGCCAGATGAGGATCTCCTCGAACCGGCCGCCGCGCACCTGCTCCTCCCAGTCGGGGAGGTCGCGCGCCATCGCCGCGTGGAACTGCGCGCCGTACAGGTTGCCCAGCGTGTAAGTGGGGAAATAGCCGATGGCGAACATCGACCAGTGGATGTCCTGCAGCACGCCGTCGGCGTCGCGCTCCGGGACGATGCCGAGCAGCGCCCGCGATTCCTCGCGCCACGCGTCCGGCAGGTCGTCCACCTGCAGGTCGCCGTCAACCATGCGGCGCTCCAGCGAGAAGCGCAGCAGGATGTGCAGGTTGTAGGTCACCTCGTCGGCCTCCACGCGGATGAACGACGGCTGCACGGCGTTGATCGAGCGGTA
The DNA here is from genome assembly GCA_028820215.1 of Spirochaetaceae bacterium. The sequence goes on from JAPPKD010000374.1 coordinate 8,723, forward strand.
GAACCGGTCCAGGTCCACGTCGGCCAGGGCTGCGAAGCGCGGCTGCAGCTGCGGGTAGAAGTGCTCCCAGAACGAGCGGCGGCGGCCGATCAGGTTCTCCCAGAAACGCGACTGCGACTCGCAGATACCGAGCGAGGTGCCCGAGCCCAGCGCGCTGGTGGCGAGCTCCGGCGCCACGCCCAGCCCGTGCAGGCCGTGGCCGCACTCGTGGATGGTCCCGAACACGCTGGAGGACAACAGATTGGGATGGAAGCGGGTGGTGAGCCTGCCGTCGGCCGCGCCGAGCGTGGTGGAGAAGGGATGCGCCGACACGTCCAGGCGGCCCGTGTGGGAGGAGAAGCCCAGCGCAGCCAGCAGGTGGTCGCTGAACGCGCGCTGCGCGCCCACGTCGTAGTCGCGCCGCAGCACCGCGTCGTCGATCGTGACCGGCGATCCGGCGATCCGTTCCAGCAGGTCGACCAGCGGGCCGCGCAGCGCGTCGAGCACGGCGGTGAGCTCGGCCGTCCGCATCCACGGCTCGAACGCGTCCAGCAGGGGGTCGTAGCGGGTGTCGCCGAACCCCAGGTGGTCGGCCTTGTCGCGGGTGAGGCGCAGCGTTTCCTGCAGGTCGTCCCGGAACACGCTGAAGTCCGACGCCTTGCGCGCGGCGACCCAGCTCGCGTGGTTGACGCTGGCCTGGCGGGCGATCGCCGTCACCAGGTCCGTGGGTAGCCTGGTCTCCCGGTCATAGGTCCGCCGCAGCTCGCGCAGGAACGCCCGATCGATCTCGTCGAGGTCGGAGCGCGCCTCCCCGGCGGCGATCAGGTCGCCCATCTCCGGCGCGGTCTGGCGCTCGTGGACCTGCCCCTCCAGCAGCGCAAGCTGATCCGACCGCTCCGCGACCGCCCCCTCCGGCATGTACGTCTCCTGATCCCACTGCAGCAGGCCGATGACGTGCTGCATCAGGTGGATCTCCCGATCGAGCGTGCGGAGGCGGTCCAGCGCCGGCGCGCGGCTGTCGTTCACGAACCCGAGGTTCAGTTGGCGCTGTCTACGCGCACGTAGCGGGCGTAGCCGGTGGGCAGGGTGATCTCCTGCCCGGTGTCGTCCTTGCGGAACACGACCTCGGCTTCGGAGATGCCGGACACCGTGATCCTGGTGCCGGGCACGAGCTGGTCCTGGTCGAGGCGGCGCATCAGCTCCTCGTTCTCCTCGGCTTCCTCGGTGATGCGCAGGATCGACGTCCGCTCGCCCGCGTGCACGGTCGTCAGGCGCGGCGCGTCGAGCAGGCGCCGCTCATCGGGCGAGCCCGGAAACGGATTGCCGTGCGGGCAGGTGGTCGGACGGCCGAGCCGCTCGAAGAGGTGCGCCTCCAGGCGCGGCGACAGCGAGTGCTCCAGCTTGTCGGCCTCTTCATCCACGTCCACCCAGTCGAAGCCCAGCTCGTCGACCAGGAGGCGTTCCAGCAGGTAGTGGCGGCGGATGGTGCGCTCGGCCTGCCTGGTGCCGCGCGGACTGAGGCGCACGCCGTCGTCCGGGTCGAGGACGAGGAGCTTGCGCTGCTCCAGGCGTTTGAGGGCCTGCGACACCGCGGCGGCCGAAACCCCGATCCGCTCGGCGATGCGGGCGCCGACGACCGGCCGCCGCTCGCGCAGCATCAGATAGATCTGGATGAGGTATTCGTTCGCCGTGGCCGACGAAGAGCTTTGGGCTTTTGCCATGATTTCGGGGGTACCGCCGGCACGGAACCGTACCTACAGGGTAGCCCGGAGCCCCCACCCGGTCAAACCGAGCCCGGCTGGACGCCCGTTTCCCGGCGGTGCGCGACCTCGCCGGCCTTGACCACGACGCGCGGAGCGCGCAGGGTGCGGAGGTCCTCCAGCGGATCCCCGTCGAGCAGCAGCAGGTCGGCGCGCTGGCCGGCGGACACCTGCCCGACTCCGTCCAGCCGCAGGTGACAGGCGGCCAAGCTGGTAGCCGAGCGCAGCGCCTCCGCGTTGCTCAAGCCGGCCTGCACGTAGGTCAGCAACTCGTCGACCAGGGCGTCGAAGCGGGTGTCGATCGCCCCGCAGTCGGTGCCGGCGATCTGCGGCACGCCCAGCCGGTGGAACAGCCCGGTGTTGGTCAGCCGGCCGCGCAGGCGCGCGACCGCGCCCACGTCTTCGGGGTTGTAGGTGCTGCCCTGCCGCTCGAACTTGGCGGCGTTCTGCAAGGCGCAGAACACGGTGGGGACCACGACGATGCCGCGGTCGCGGATGCGTTGCGCGACGTCCGGATCGTAGCGGTACCGGCCCGGCGGCTCGGCGAAGGTCGCGTGCTCGATCATCTGCAGTCCCGCATCGATGGCGCGCCGGATGCTCTCGGTGGCGTGGCAGTGCGCGGTGACGTAGGTGCCGTGCGCCGCGGCCACCTCGACCGCCTCCCGCATCAGCTCCAGCGGCAGGTCCGCCTCGTGCGGGCGCGTGCCCGGCGTCAGGCCGCCGCCGGAAGCCATGAGCTTGACGTAATCGCCGCCTTGGCCGAGCTGCCGCTCGACCGCGGCGCGCACCTCCGCTCGGGAGCTCACCTCGATTCCCCCGAGCCAGTGGCAGTGACCGCCGGGGCGCATGAGCGCGTAGCCGCAGCAGATCACGTGCGGGCCGGCCACCCGCCCCGCGTCGATCTCGCGCCGGAGCTCGAACATCGGCTCGGCGGGAGCGGCCAGATCGCGCATCGTGGTGATGCCGGCGGCGAGCGCGACGCCGGCGTTGCGCACCGCGACCCGCCGGCGCTCGGCCCCGCCTGTGGCGACGAAGTTCTGGCGCGGCGTGCTGCTGCCGTCCAGAAAGAAGTGGACGTGGGTGTCGATCAGCCCCGGGCACAGATAGCGGCCGCGGCCGTCGATGGTCGTCGCGGAGCCGGACTGCGGCAGCGCATCTGCGCCGACTTCGGCGATGACGCCGTCCGCTACCCGCACCGATTGCGATGGATGGATCGCCCCGGCGGCCACGTCCACCACGCTCACATCCGCGATGTGCAGATCACTCATGGTCGCGTCCCTCCCCGAGTAACAGAGTGCGAGGTTACCGCACCATTTCGGAACTCGCTCCAAGATAGTCTAACCAACTCGGAACAGACTCCGGATTGGTCAAGTGCTTCCAGCCTTGAGGAAATTGCGCTGTAGGGGTCTCTGTCGGCCGATTCGGGTCGGAGGGACGA
>JAPPKD010000334.1:0-2506 GCA_028820215.1 Spirochaetaceae bacterium
CCCCCTCCTATATCTCATTGCCATCATTGCACTTGGAACACCGCAATTGGCTCGTACCCGACCTACCGCCGGCTGCGGACCCTGGACCCCGTGCACCGCATGCGCACGATCGACGCCTGGGCGCTGACGCGCTACCGGGACGTGGAGGCGGTGCTGCGCGACCACGCGCGCTTCGCGAACGCCGACCGCGTCTTCGTGGAGACCATTTCGATGAGCCTGCTGGAGCTCGATCCGCCCGAGCATACGCGGCTGCGGCTGCTGGTCTCCAAGGCGTTCACGCCGCGGGCGGTGGCGCGGCTCCACGGACGGATTCAACAGATCACCGACGAGCTGCTGGACGCCGTCGCGGGCATGCAGCGCTTCGACCTGGTAGCGGCGCTCGGCTACCCGCTGCCGGTCACCGTGATCGCCGAGATGCTCGGCGTCCGGCCCCGCGATCTCGACCTGTTCAAGGGGTGGTCGAATGTCCTGGCGCTGAGCGTCAACGCGCTCCTCACTCCGGACGAGGTCCGGGCCATCAAGCGGGCGGCGGACGAGGCGTACGCCTACTTCGAGACCATCATCGACGAACGCCGCCGGCAGCCGCGCGAGGACCTGGTCAGCGCGCTGCTGGCCGCCGAGGAGGAAGGCGACCGGCTGACCCGCGAAGAGATGCTGGCCGTGATGCTGCTGATCCTGGTTGCCGGCAACGAGACCACGCGCAACCTGATCGGCAACGGCATGCTGGCGCTGCTGCGGAACCCCGGCGAGCTCCACCGCCTCCGGGAGGATCCGGCACTGCTCGACTCGGCCGTCGAGGAGCTCCTGCGCTATGACAGTCCGGTCCAGCTCGACGACCGCACCGTGCGCGAGGACGTGGAGATCGGCGGCACGTCCATCCGCGCCGGCAAGCGGGTGGTGGCGATCATCGGCGCCGCCAACCGCGACCCGGAGGTGTTCGACGATCCGGAGACCCTGGACATCGGACGCGGCGACAAGAGCCACCTGGCCTTCGGACGCGGCATCCACTATTGCCTGGGCGCGGCGCTGGCCGTGCTGGAAGCGCGCATCGCCTTCGCCAGCCTGCTCGACCGCTTCCCGTCGATCCGCCTGGCCGCCAAGCCGCGCTATCGCGACAACGTGGTCCTGCGCGGCCTCGACGAGCTCTGGATCGAGGTCGAGCGCGCGTGAGCGGGCCGGCCGCGGGCGAGCGTGTCCGCGTGGCGACCTTCTCCGGACCCGGCAGCGGTCCGGCCATCCGCGAGGTGCCGGTGCCGGCGGTCCCGCGCAAGGCCGCGCTGATCCGCATCGCCGCCTGCGGGGTGTGCGGGACCGACCTCCACATCCTGGCCGGCCACTGGCCGAAGCCGCTGCCATGGCCGTTCACGCTCGGTCACGAGCTGGCCGGCGTGGTGAGCGCCATCGGCCCGGCGCTGACCGAGGACCACATGGGCCGGCCGCTCGCGGTCGGCACCAAGGTAATGCTGCCGCCGCTGATGCCGTGCGGGAGCTGCTACTACTGTGTCCACTACCCGGAGACGGCCAACAAGTGCCTGACGCCCGTCTACTACGGCCGCTACCTGGGCGTCGAGCGGCCGCCGCACCTGTGGGGCGGGTGGGCGGAGCAGGTCTACGTGGACCTGGAGGAGCTGCCCGGCACCAAGGTGTACGCGCTGCCGGACGACATGCCGCTGCGCCTGGCGACGCTGGCCGAGCCGCTGACCTCCTGCGTGCGGGCGCTGAAGCGTGCCGTGCGCGCGGGCGGGTTCGAGCCGGGCGCGACCGTGGTCGTGCAGGGCTCGGGACCCATCGGCGTGCTGGCCACCGCGGCGGCGCAGGAGATGGGCGCAGGAAGGGTCATCGTGGTCGGGGCGCCGGAGCGCCCTCGCCTGGCGCTGTGCCGCGACTTCGGCGCCGAAGCGACCGTCTGCCTGGACGATCACCCGACGCCCGCGGAGCGGATCGAGGCGGTGCGGCGGATCGCCGGCGGCTTCGGGGCCGACTTGGCCCTGGACTGCAGCGGCCACCCGTCGGCCGGCCCGGAGGGGATCGAGATGCTGCGCGACGGCGGCACCTACGTGGAGATGGGCCAGTTCACGGACGCGGGCTCCATCGATACCAACTGGCACCGCATCTGCACCAAGGACCTGAACGTGCTGGGAAGCTGGGGCTTCACGGCCGACGACATCGCCACCGGCATCGACCTGCTGTACCGGGCGCGCGACCGCTACCCGTGGCTGTCGATGCAGACGCTGTTCCCGTTCACGGAGCAGGGCATCGCCGGGGCGATCGACGCCGCGCGGGAGATGCGCACCGTGAAGTCCACGATAGTGCCGTCGCCCAAGCTGCTCGGCCCCGCGGACGCCGATCTCGCCGACCTCAACCCCTGAGCCGTTCGCGCGCCAGCGCGGCGCCGGCCGCCCCCCCCCGCCCCCCGGCGGCGGCGCCCCGGGGGGGCGCCGGCCCCCCCCCGCCCCCCGGGGCCGCCGGGGGGGGCTAGGCCGGAAGGTGGGGGGCCGCGGCCCGC
>JAPPKD010000334.1:2516-11746 GCA_028820215.1 Spirochaetaceae bacterium
TTAATACAACTATTGGCCGGCCCCCAACGGGGCGGGGCCCCGGGTCCCCCCATCGCCCCACCCACACCCCTTGCGCGTTCCGCCCCCCTGCGCGGCGCCGGCCGCCAGCGCGCGCAGCTTGGCGCGGGCGACCGGTGGCGACAGCGGCACCAGTCCGCAGTCCGGGGCCGCCTGGATCTGCTCGGCCGGAAGGTGGGCGGCCGCGGCCAGCAACCGCCCGGCCACCTCCTCCGGGCTCTCGACCTTGTCCGTGCCGTTGCTGATGCAGCCGTACAGCACCGTCTTGGACGGGCAGCGGCGCAGCAACTCCGGGTCGAGCCCGGCGGCGGCGAACTCCAGCGCTACCTGCGCGACGCGGCTGCGCTCCAGTTCGGCCAGGATCGCCGGATAGCTGTCGACGATCGGCCGCGGCACGCCGGGCATGGGGTAGCTGTAGCAGACGTGAACGGTGCTGGCGGCATGGCGGATGCCGGCGGCAGCGCGGTCGAGCGCCTCGATTCCCCACGTGCGCACCTTCTCCGGGTAACGGCTGAACACCGGCTCATCGAACTGGATGACCGCCGCGCCCATGCCGTCCAGCTCGCGCGCCTCCTGGTCGAGCGCCGCAGCCACCGCCATCGCCATCGCCTCCTCGTCCCCGTAGTGCTCGTCCAGGGTCGAGTCGACCACGGTCATCGGACCGGGCAGAGTGACCTTCACGGGCCGGTCCGACTCCGCCAGCAGGAAGCGCAGGTCGTCGGCCAGGATCGGCGCGGTGCGGCGGACCTGCCCCACGCACCGCCCCACCTCGGCCAGCCGCCGGCGGTTGCGGGTCCACTTGCGCGCCAGGGTCGTGTAGTCGAAGCCGGCCAGGCGGGCGGTCACGTAAGTGAGGTACGAAGAGCGGCGCTGCTCGCCGTCGCTGATGACGTCGATGCCGGCGCGGACCTGGTCGTGGACCGCCAGCCGCACCGCGTCGTCCTGCGCGTCGCGCAGGGGCCGGCCGGTCAGGCGCCAGCCGGCACCGCTGCCGTGCAGCCGCGGCGCGGCGTCTCCCAGCGGCGCTTCGCCCACCAGCCATGCCGGCCTGGGCATGGAGCCGATGACGGTGGTCCGGAACGGCCTTCCGGCGCTCATCGCACGCAGCCCACCACTTCCGGTTCACCCATGGATGCGCCTAATGTACCTGCTGGCAGTGCACAAGATCATCCTGGACACCGACATCGGGGACGACATCGACGACGCGCTGGCGCTGGCGTTCGCGCTCATGTGCGGGAAGATCGAGGTGCTCGGCGTCACCACCGTGTTCCGCGATACGGTCCGCCGAGCCGAGCTTGCCTGCTGCGTGCTGGAGGCGCTGGGACGCGGCGACGTGGCGGTCTACGCCGGCCTGGGCAAGCCCCTGATCGACCCGGTCGACGAGGGCCGGGAGGCGATCGCGGCGCATCGGCCGCGCCAGATGCAGGCGATCGAGCGCTATCCGGCATCGACCCGGCCCGCCGCCCTGGGCGCCGTCGACTTCATCGTCGACACGGTGATGAGCGGCGACGGCGACGTCACCCTGGTGCCGATCGGACCGCTGACGAACATCGCGTGCGCCTTCGCGCTCGAACCGCGCATGGCAGACAAGGCCAGGATCTGCCTCATGGGCGGGTGCACGCACCGCGCCCGACCGGAGTGGAACGCGCTGTGCGACCCGGAGGCGGCGCGGATCGTGTTCGGGACCGGCGTGCCGATCACGATGGTCGGCCTGGACGTGACCGAGCGCTGCCGCATGAGCTACGGCCAGGTGCGCGCCATCGGCGCGGTGGACCGACCGGTCAACCGGCTGTGCTTCGAGCTGATCCACCTCTGGGGCGGTGACGATCCGGAGCCCCGGCCCCTGCTGCACGATCCGCTCGCGGTCGCCATGGTGTTCGATCCCACCTTCTGTGAGACTCGGCGCATGCGGATCGAGGTGGAGACGAGGTCCGAGCGCCTCAACGGGGCAACGGTGCCGGCGCGAGCCGGTGACGCCGAGCCCAACGCCGAGGTGTGCGTAGCGGTGGATGCACAGCGCTTCCTGCACCACTTCGTCAAGGCGCTGACTTCGTGAGCCAACCCCTCGACCCCGCGGGTGCCGCGGAGGCGCTGATCCGGGCCGCGCTGGACGGCGACGATGCGCGAGCGGATGAGATCCTGGAACGGGTTCCTGAGGTACGGCGGGATTCCTTGGCGTGCGCTCTGGCGGTGGCCGACCCGGAAGCCGCGGACCGGCTGAACTCCGCGAGCGTGAACACGGCGGTCCATCCGACCGGCTGGCCGCCCCTGCTCCTGCTGTGCAGCTCTCGCTACCGCACCGGCGATGCTGAGGTCGCCGCCGCGCGCCTGGACCTGGCGAGCAGGCTGCTGGAGTTGGACGCCGATCCCAACGCCGGGACCCGTGAGGCCGAGACCGTCCGCGGCTACCGCACCGTCCTGGGCGCCGCCGCAGGCCGCGCTCGCAGTGCGGCGCTGGTCCGCACGCTGCTGGCCGCGGGAGCCGACCCCGCCGACGGCCCGACGCTCTACGAGGGCTGCGCGATGTGGGAGGCCGTCCGCCTCCGCGACCGCGACAGCCTGGAAGCGCTGCTGGCCGCGGATCCGCCGCAGTGGCACGTCTGCCACGCCCTGCCGCAAAGCCTGCAGTACGACGACGAGGAGTTGACCGGCCGCCTGCTGGAGGCCGGCGGCGACCCCAACTGGACGATGGGCGCGTGGGGCTTCGGCGGCACCTGCCTGCACGAGGCGGTCGTCCTGGACGCCGGCCTGCCCGTGATCCGGGCCTTGCTCGACCACGGCGCCGAAGTGGGTGCCCGCGACCGGGACGGACGCACGCCGCTGGCACTCGCCGTCTGCCTCAACCGCGACGGGGCGGCGGCGCTGCTGCTGCAGCGAGGGGCACGGGAGAGCGACGTGCGGGAGGCCGACCGCTGGGCCGGCGCCTGCTTCACCCATGATCGGGAGCGGGCCGACCGGATGCTCTCGTCGGACGCCGTGACCCTGCAGCCAGCCGATCACCTGTGGGTCTGCCGGGCTGCGCGCGGCGGGGACTCGCAGGCGGTCGCGCTGCTGCTGGCCGGCGGTGCCAACGCCCGCGCGGTCGATGACGACGGGCAGGCGGCGCTGCACCTGGCCGCGCTTGCCGGCGCCGTGACGGCGTGCCGGTCGCTGCTCGCCGCGGGCGCCGATCCGCGCGCGCTGAACTACGCCGGCCAGACCCCGCTCGACTGCGCGTTGAGCGTCCAGGATCCCACGACGCGCGCAGCGTTGGCGTCCTTGCTACGTGGTGCCGGGGCGAGCCCGAGCACCCGGACCTACGACGACCCAGCGTTCGCCCCAGTGTTCGAACGCGCCGCGGACGCCGTCGTCGACGGCGACGTGGATGTGCTGCGGGCGCTCCTGGACGAGAACCCGGAGCTGGCCACGGCGCGCTCATCCCGGCCGCACCGATGCACGCTGCTGCACTACCTGGCCGCCAACGGCGTGGAGGACGAGCGCCAGAAGACCCCGGCCAACGCCGTCGAGGTGATCGAGGTGCTGACCGGCGCCGGCAGCGATCCCGACGCGAGCTGCTACACCTACCGGGGCGGCCCCGGCGAGACCACCGCCGGGCTGCTGGAGGGCAGCGCACCGCCCCGGGACGCCGGGTTGACGCTGCCCATGCTCGCGGCGCTGGCCCGCGGCGGCGCGCGGCTGGACGAGACGTACACGCTGCTCGTCCGGCTCTACGCGGCCCTGCAGGCCGCCGATGCCGCGAGCACCGAGGCGGCCGTCGACGCGTCCCCGGAAGTCGCCGGCCGAGCGCTGGTTGAGAGCGTCACCCTGGGGGCCATCGCGGTCATGCGCGCCCTCCTGGACGCCGGCGTGGATGTCGACAGCCGGCGCAGCGACGGCACGACGGCGCTGCACCAAGCCGCCTTCGAGGGGAACGCCGAACTGGTCGAGGAGCTGCTCGCGCGCGGCGCCGACCTCAGCCTGCGGGACGCCGTCTATGAAGGCACGCCGTCCGGCTGGGCTGAAGCCGGCGGGAACGAGGACCTCGCAAAGCGCCTCGCCGCTCGGTCCGGGTAGGTCGGATGGGCGATACTGGACTCGAACCAGTGACCCCTAGCATGTCAAGCTAGTACTCTAGCCATCTGAGCTAATCGCCCTGAGCCGCAACCCTCCGCGCGCGGCGGGCCGCTGTCAAGAGACCCACGAGATCGCGCTGATCTCCGCCGCCAGGTCCACGTCCTTCTGCGTGATCCGCCGGCCGGCGTCATGAGTGTTGAGCCGGACGCGCACCGTGCTGTAGACGTTCCACAGCTCCGGATGGTGGTTCGCCGCCTCCGCCGCGAAGGCGATGCGGACGATGAACGACACCGCCTCGCGGAAGCTCCCGAACTTGAACTCCCGCTGCAGCGCGTCGCCGTCCCGGCTCCAGCCGGCCAGCCCCTGCAGGGCTCCCTGGATCTGATCGTCGGAGAGCGCGGTTGCCATGCCCGAAGCCTACCCCCACGCCTGGCGGCTGTCCAACGCGGCACGCCTTGACCCAGCGGCCCTGGAAGTGGTATGTGATACGCCGTTGGGCGTCCGCGTCCAGCCCGATCCCCTGTAGCTCAGTTGGTAGAGCGGGTGGCTGTTAACCACCAAGTCGCATGTTCGAGTCATGCCGGGGGAGTCAGCTCCCGCCCTGTCTGTCGGTCTGCCCCGTCCCCAGACAGAAGCCGTGCCAATTGCTGACCCGCGACGAGGAGCGACGCTATGAGGGCGCGGATCATGAACACCTGCCTTGATTGACGGCATGACGCTGGCACGCGAAATCTAGGTCTTCGCCGGAAAAAGCACCATCGAGTTGGTCCACGGCCATGCGCCGCGAGGCGCTCTTCTCCGATCGCGGCACTTTCGAGGACGAAATCGACATGGTGCTGAGCAACGCCAAGGGTCTCGCCGGCGTCGACCTCGTGCTAATGGGTACTGATCGTCGTCGATGACGCGGAATGCCGGCTGCCGGCCATGACCTCCTGGAGTGGTTCCTCCCGAAACGCCCTGGCCTCTACCGCCAAGTGCGGGCGCTGGTCACGGTGAAACGGCGCCCACGACCTCGCTCGGCTTCTACACAGTAGACGAGATCGGCAAGCCCCCGGGGCCGTACTTCGCCGCTGCCCGGAGCAAGGGCCAACACCCGCATCCATCGTCGCCATCCCGGCGGCCCCTCTGTTACCGTCCTTCGACCTCTTGAATTTGACCAAGGAGGCAAATTCCCATATACTATGGTCATCTTTATTGCCTTCCGTTACAGGGAATTGGGAGAGACGGTCACTGTAGAAGGTTGGGTCAGCATTCCCGAGATCGTCGCAGGCAACCAGGCAATCGATTTGCCGCTGAGTGGACGCGAAGGAGAGAACCCTCTCGTCCGTTTGGAGCGCGGAGAAGTGATCCAGAAAACGCACCGATCGATTCCTGATATTTCTGATGAATGAGGGCGTCTTGAAGCGGCTGTCCCTTCCTCAAAACGCGGACAAGTTGGGGCGTAAATTCAACATGATCTTTCACAGCCTGTACAACGACTGGGGTTCATGTCTCGTGAGATACAAGGAATTTTGGGAGCTCTTCGGCGACTCGGATCGAGTCAAGCTCTTGAATGCTATCGGCAGCGGGTTATTCTGGGATGTACAGCAATTGTCCTGGAGCGACTTGATGTTGCGCCTGACCAGGCTGACGGATCCCCCGACGAGTGGGACCAAGGACAACCTGACTGTCACAAGGCTGCCGCACCTCTGTGAAGACCGATACCTGCGAGATGAGGTCTGCGGCCTCGTCGACAAAGCGGTCCGCGCCGCAGAGTTTGCTCGCGACTGGCGAAACCGGCGCATCAGTCACTCGGATCTAGAGCTGGCAATTGACCCCAGTGCGAAACCACTCGCCACGGCCGACCTGACGAAGGTAAAGGCGACGCTAGATGCGGTACATGCCGTCCTGAATACGATTAGTGTGCGCCTCTTGGACGCAGGCATTCACAACGATGTCGTCGTAACGCCTCGTGCCCGTGCCTTCGCAGCCTACCTAAAGCAACTCGCCGACTCCGTGCAGTACATCGACTCTGTGATCGACCCGAGCGGAAACCTGCCGGTTACTGATCTAGCTCCAGCCACCACCTTTCTGCAGAGGCTTGATCGCAGGCCGACGTGGCAACACCAGAGGGCGGTAGTCGAACTGAGGGAAGCTGCTCGCAGGTTCAAGTGAGGTCTCACCATGGATTCCCTGCCGGCGGCGCCCAGGGCCCTCTCGTCGCTCTGGCGAACGATATTGGGATGAACGCTCATCTAGTCTCATCGATGCCGGAGCGGAAGACCGTGCATACGAAGCCGTCGTGTGTGGCACTCCGCTCACGCCGCTGCCTGGGTGCGGCGAATTGGTGGTTCGATCGGCAGCGAGCCGGGCACGCCGAACAGCCCTACTAGTGGACTGTAACATGCATTCATGCACCGATGTGTCGCGAAGGATCAACGTAATGCCACTTCACGACGCGAGGATTCTTGTTGTATTCGCGGATGTATCTCATCAGCTTGCTCTTCAGATCCGCCACCGAACTGAACACTCCGCGGGTGATCACGTCGCGCGAGATCTTCGCAAACCACAGCTCCACCTGGTTCAGCCACGATGAGTAGGTCGGCGTGAAGTGCAGCCGCACCGTCGGATGGTCGCTCAGAAACTCCTGCACTCGTTTTGTCTTGTGCGCCGACAGGTTGTCGGCGATCACATGAATCTCCTGGCCGGCCGGCTGATGCGCCACGATGTCGCGCAGAAACGCCACGAACTGCTCCGAGGTGTGCCGCGTCGCGGTCTTGCCGAGCACCTCACCGGTCTTCGTATTGAACGCCGCGTACAGCGCCAGCGTGCCGTGCCGGTAGTACTCGAACCCGTGCCGTTCGGCCCGTCCCGGCGACAGCGGCAGCACCGGGTCGTTGCGGTCGAGCGCCTGAATCGCCGTCTTCTCGTCCACGCAGAACACCGCCGCGTGCGCCGGCGGGTTCAGGTACAGCCCGATGATGTCGGCCGCCTTCTGTTCGAAGTCCGGATCGTTGGAGCTCATGTAGCGCTCCAACCGGTGCGGCTGCAGCCGATGATTGCTCCACACCCGCGCCACCATCATGTGCGACACTCCCAGCTTGGCCGCCAGGCGGCGCGTGCTCCAGTGCGTGGAGCCATCGGTCGGCGGCTTGCGGGTGGCGTTGAGGATCTTCGCCTCCACGCTCGGCGTGCAGCGAAACGGCTTCTGACCGCGGTGCCGGCTGTACAGCCCCGCCAATCGCTCGGCGCGAAAGCGGCCAGCCCACATCGCCACGAAGCCGCGGCTACACTCCGCTCGTTCGCACACCACATCCCACGTGAGTCCCTCAGCGAGCAGCAGAATGACGCGGGCACGGCGCACATCTTCGGCTCGACCGGTGCGACTTCTGGCCCGCTTGGCGAGCTCACGATGCTCGGATTCGGTCAATACGATTCCCTCTCCCATACCTCCAATTATAGTACGAAATCAGATGGTACGGTCCACTAGTTTGGCGCGCGATGGAGGCTCATCGCTGTCGTCTGTCGGTCTGTGCCGCGCTGGAGCCGAGACGGTGAGTCCGTGGAGTCCTCCAGCTTCATCACGACGTCAGCCTCGCCCGCACGGCGGACATCCACCACCCGCAACTTGCGACCATCAATCCTGGCATGTTCAAGGACTGGCTGGATCCGGCTTCGCCAACGGCCATTCGAACGGGACGCGGCGGAATCCCTTTGAGAGCGCATCCGCGTCAGTTACACTTGATCGGCAAAAGGGAATCGACACAAACGTGCTTCCGCCGCGCGAAAGCCGCCGAGGAGCCACAAGCACCTACATCAGAATGACTTGTTGCCCCTGGCTGATCGCGAAAGGGTATGAAGGCCGTTCGGCAAAGGGAGTACCCGTCGATCACCCTACTCGAGTGTGTGGTGCATCTCACGCGTGACACTCGAGTCCACGGCCGGCCGCGTTGCCGTGTTGCCGACGAAGCTCCCTCACTTTAGTATCCTGAGTTGATGGCTGTGCGTTGGAGAGGCGGCGCAGTGTGTCGGATCGTGGCCAATCCAGAGATTCTTGGCGGTAAACCGATCGTGGAAGGCACACGCCTCAGCGTCGAGCACATTCTCGGGCTGATTGCTCATGGCATGCCGCACAGCGAGATCGTCGAGTCCTATCCCGAGTTGTCCATCGACGACCTAAACATCGTGGTCCAATACGCGACCGACTCGCTACGGGATGATGGGCCTGTCACTGACGCCCCAGTGAAGCACGATCCGTGAATACCGGTCCGATCCTGCTGAGGCGTCGCACCGCATCGGCCGTACTCGGAGCCTTCGCTGCAGCGCTCATCGCCGCGCTTGCCACTGCCGGCTGCAGCACGACTCCTGCGCAGGGAGCCGCCGCCCCCCTGGCGGCCGCGATCACGCACCCGGCAACCGTGCGGGTCCAGGCCGAAGGCAGTGCGGAAGCGGTACCCGACATCGCCGTTCTCGGCATGAGCGTCGAGGTCATCGAACCATCGGCGGGCGCGGCGCGAGACCGGGCCGCCCGGCTGACCAGGGCGGTCATCGACGAGCTCGGGCGCCACGGGGTGGAGGAAGACGACATCCGCACCAGCCGGTTCAGCATCGACCCCGACTACCAGTACACCAACGACGGCAGACGAATTCTGAATGGCTACCGGGTCATCCACGCACTGGCCGTCACGCATCGGGATCTGGACACCGTCGGAGCCGTCATCGACGCGGCGTCCCGGGCCGGCGGCGATGGGCTGGCATTCAACCAAATCGCGTTCAGCCACGCCGACCCGGAGCCGCACCGGCAGGCAGCGCGCCGCGACGCGGTGGGCCGACTGCACCGCACCGCCCGGCAGTTGGCGGAAGCCTCGAACCGCGAACTGGGTCCGCTGCTCGAAATCAGCGAAGAGGTCTCACCGGACTACGGCCCATTCCAGAGCTTCTCCGCGGGCGCCGCAATGCTGAAAGCCGAGGCGGCCGACACGCCGATCAGCGTCGGAAGTGACGTGATCCGCGTGACCGTCCGCGGCGTGTTCGCCCTGCGCTGACTCTACGATATGCGGAAGTTGCCTCACTGAGTCGATGACACAAGATACGGACACGAAGGGACTCGATCAGGACACGTTAGCCCGGGTTATTCGCCCCTGCGTGGCGAGAGCTGGCTGAATTGAGGATTCGAGGCG
>JAPPKD010000066.1 GCA_028820215.1 Spirochaetaceae bacterium
ACCAGCACGTTGCGCCGCTGGCCGATGCGGAAGGCGCGGTCGGTGGCCTGGTTCTCCACCGCCGGGTTCCACCAGCGGTCGAAGTGAATGACGTGCGACGCGGCGGTCAGGTTCAGGCCGGTGCCGCCGGCCTTGAGCGACAGGATCAGGAACGGCGGCCCGTCATCCGCCTGGAATCGCTCCACGACTTCGCGCCGCTCCGCGACTCCGCGCCGCTCCGCGACTCCCGTCCCGCCGTGCAGCACCAGCCCCGCGCGGCCGAACAGGGCCACGGCGTACTCGGCGAGCGGATCGATGATCTCGCGATACTGGGTGAAGATCAGCACGCGCTCCTGGCGGGCGGCGAGCTCCTCGCAGAGCTCGGCCAGCCGCAGGAACTTGCCGCTGGCCGACGGCGCGTACTCGCCGTCACCGGAGAGCTGGCTGGGATGGTTGCAGACCTGCTTGAGGCGCAGCAGCGAGCCGAGCACCAGTCCGCGGCGCTCGATCCCCTCGCTGGACTCCAGGGCGCGCTGCAGCGTCTGCACCACGTGCTGGTAGAGCCTGACCTGAGCTCGCGTCAGGTGGCAGTAGCGGTCGGTCTCGGTCTTGTCGGGCAGGTCGGCGATGATGCTGCGGTCGGTCTTCAGCCGGCGCAGGATGTAGGGGCTCACCAGCCGCCGCAGCGGCGCGAATGGCTGCTCCGGCCCCGCCTGCAGCGACTTGACGAAGGTTCCGAACGCCGCGCGCGAGCCGAGCAGGCCCGGATTGAGGAAGTCGAACAGCGCCCACAGGTCGCCCAGCCGGTTCTCCACCGGCGTGCCGGTCAGGGCGATGCGGGCGTCCGCTGCCAGCTTCCTGGCCGCGCGGCTCTGGCGCGTCGCCGGGTTCCTGATCGCCTGCGCCTCGTCCAGGATCACCAGCCGCCAGCGTAGTTCGGTGAGCCACGCCTGCCGGACCAGCATGGCGTAGGTGGTGACCGCCAGGTCAGCGGCGGCCAGACGCTCCTCCGGCGCGGCCGCGATCTCGTCCAGGGTCTGGCGGTCGGTCTCGGCCGGGTGCAGGAAGCACAGCTTCAGCGACGGCGCGAACCGCTCCGCCTCCGCGCGCCAGTTGCCGAGCAGGGACGCCGGCACCACCAGCAGAGTCGGCTTGCGCGTGCCTTCCGCGCCGGCTCCTCCGCACAGCAGCAGCGCCAGCACCTGGATGGTCTTGCCCAGCCCCATGTCGTCGGCCAGGCAGGCGCCGAGCCCCAATCCGGTGACGAAGTGCAACCACGCCAGCCCCTCGCGCTGATAGGGCCGCAGAGTCCCGCGCAGCGCTCCCGCGGCCGCCAGCTCGCGCTGCTCCAGGGTGCCGGGCCGGCGCAGCCGGTCCAGCAGCGTGCGGAGCGCCGCGCCGGCCGTCACCTGCACCCAGGGACGGTCGGCCTCCGTCTGATCCTCCTGCCGCAGATCCGCCGACGCCCCCGCCAGCAGGCGCATGCCCTCGACGAACGAAATCGCCTCGCCGTCCGCGTGGCGCTGCAGCGCATCCCAGTGGGCGATCGCCTGTCCCAGCCGCTCCCGGTCCACTTCAACCCACTGGTTGCGGAGCAGCACCAGGCCGTCGCCGGCGCTGCGCAGCGCCTCCAGCTCCTCGGCCGACAGCGGACTGTCGCCCACGGCGACCTCGACCTTGAAGTCCAGCACCGCGTCGGCACCCACCCGCGGCGGCGTCTGGCTGCCAATCGTGACGGAAACCTGCGGGCGAGACCGTTTCCGCCACCAGTTGGGGACCCGCACCGAGAGGCCGCTGCGCTCCAGCTCCGGCACGCTCTGCAGGAAGCGATAGGCATGCTCGGGCGCCCAGGCCAGCGGGCGGTAGAGGTCGCCGGAATCGGCCAGCTCCCGCACCCAGTCGCACGCCCCGGACGCCTCCTCCACCGGCGACAGCAGGTTGATCAGCGCCGCCCGGTTCTTCGCCCCGGCATACTGCTGCAGGGCGCTGCGCAGCGGCAGGTGCTTGAGGTGTCCCCCGGCGCCGAAGCCGGAGGCGTAGGTGGCCAGGAACGCGAACGGCCGCTCCTCGTCGTTCCTGTTCTCCGCGAGATGGAAGCAGACCCGTCCCACCTGCCGCCAGCGCGGCGCCCGCGCGCGCAGCAGGGCGGCCACGCCGCCCGCGGACGCGGCGGCGTCCCGCACCCACGCGTCGAGCTGCTCCCACACGCGCTGCAGCAGGTCCACGGAGAGATACTCGCCTCCCTCCATCGGCGGAGCGTTCAGGACCCAGGTGGAGAGGAGCGCGTCGCCCGGCGGCTCGACCGCCACCTGCCCGGCGTCCACGGGCAGGTGGCAGAGCCCGGTCAGGTAGTGTTCCGCAAGCTGCTGCCAGTAGCGCAGGCCGGGGATTTCCTGGGCCGGCAGCTTCTCCGCCGCCAGGGTGAAGAGCGCGCCGCGCCAATCGGTCCGAAAAACGTCCAGGACCTCGGCCAAAGGGGATTCCGCCGTGGGCTCCTCACCTCCGGGCTCGGATTCCCACCGCAGATGGCCGGCCGGCGTCAGTCTCACGCCCATGAACACCGATTGTGCACGGAAGGCGGAGCCGCCGGCTTCAGATGCCGCTGCCCGGCTACTCCGGTCGCGCGAAGGCGACGAGTGCGGCGTCGGTACCGGCTCCCGTCGCGATGACGACGAACTGCCGTCCCGAGCGCGCGCGGTAGGTCATCGGGTTCCCGTTCGTTCGAAACGGCGTCGCGCCGCGCCACACCTCGGCGCCCGTCGCCGTGTCGAACGCGTACAGGTACGGCTCACCGCCGCCGACGAACACCAGACCGCCCTTGGTCACCATCGGGCCGGCGTTGCCGCGCGTGCCCAGCCGCTCCGGCAGCTCGACCCCACGCAGCAGCGGATGCCCGCGCACCTCGGGGTCGCCCTCGCCGAACGGCACCTTCCACGCAATCTCGCCCGCATTGAGGTCGATCGCCACCAAGTGCGCGTAGGGCGGATTGATGAGTGGAATCGGGCCGAGCCTGCTTTCCGGGGCTTGTGCGACGTCCGGTCCGCCGGCCTCCCGGTACATGACCAGCGTCGCCCCGTAGGGACAGTTGTTGCTGTACGCGACGTCGACCTCCGGATCGTTGCCATCGTTCTCGCACACCTGGTTGGTGTCGGCCTGTTCCGAGGTGCGCACGTACAGCACGCCGGACTCGGGGTCGAAGGCGGCCCCGCCCCAATTTGCGCCGCCGCTCGCGCCCGGGCGCTGCAGCGTGCCCTGCAGGCTCGGCGGCGTGAACAGCGGACCCAGCCGAAAGCGCTGCATCTCCTCCACCGCCAGCGCGCGGATCTCCGGCGTCAGGTCGTTGGCATCCTCCAGCGATATGCCCTGCCCGGCAAAGGGCGGCGGTCTGGTCGGGAACGGCTGCGTCGGATACAGCACTTCTCCCGGCACGTCCGTCGCTGTGTCCACCGCACGCTCCTCGATCGGCCACACCGGCGCTCCCGTCACCCGGTCGAACACGTAGGTGAAGCCGTTCTTCGCCACCTGCGCCACCGCGTCGATCCGGCGCCCGGCCACCGTGATCGTCACCAGGTTCGGCGCCGCGGAAAGATCGTAGTCCCAGACGCCGTGGTGAACGGTCTGGAAGTGCCAGCGGCGTTCGCCCGTGCGGGCGTCCAGGCACACCAGCGACTCCGCGAACAGGTTCGCCCCCACCCGACGGCCGCCCCAGTAGTCGCTGCTCGGCGTGCTGGTCGGTACGTACAGAAGCCCGCGCTCGGCGTCGACCGACATGAACCCCCACACGTTGGCGTGGCCGGTGTAGCGCCAAGACTCGTCCTCCCAGGTGTCGGCGCCGAATTCGTCGCTTGATTGCGGGATGGTGAAGAACACCCAGCGGCGCTCGCCGGTTCGTGCGTCGAAGGCCTGCACGGTTCCCGGCGGGTCGAATTTGCGCTGCAGCCGGTCGGGTATCCGGCTGCCCACGATCACCAGGTCTTCGAACACCACCGGCGGCGAGGTCTGGTCGAACGCTTCGCGCGTCACGGGGCGGCCGTGACCCTCGGTCAGCAGAACGCTCCCCCGATCGCCGAAGCCCGGGTCCAGTTCACCGGTGGCGGCATCGATCGCGTACAGCCGGTCGCGGCTGTTCAGAAAGATGCGTTCAGCGTCCCCGTCGCTCCACCAGGCGATGCCCCGGTGCTTGAAACCGCTCGGAGGGGCGCCTTTGGGCCCGCCCTTGTACGCCTCGGGATCGAAGATCCACAGCTCGGTGCCCGTCTCCGCGTCGAGAGCGGCCACGCGCATGTACATGGTGGAGAGGTACAGGACGTTGCCGATCATGATCGGCGTCGCCTGGAATTGGCTTGGCCGGGTGCCGTACTCCTCGAGCGGCGCCTCGTTCGGCTCCCACTGCCAGACGATCTCCAGTTCGCCCACGCTGGCGACCGTGATGTCCGCAGCCGGAGAGTACTTGGTCTGAGCCTGCTCGGCGCCGACGTACGGCCACTCGATCATGACGCCCGGTTCCTGGGCGCCCGCGAGGACGGCAGACAACAGGGCGGCTGTCGCGACGAATCGCTTCATCCCGGATCACTCTCCTCCACGGTCTGTGATCGCATCAGCCCCGGCGCCACGCTCCGCCTCAGGTCCGCGACGCTCGCGATCGGAACGACCGTTTCAGTCAACCAGCCTATACCAAGTATGGTTGTGCCGTGCCGAAAGCCGGCGTAGTGCTCGCGTCCGAACTGCGCGCCGACGTGCTGTCCCCGAAGACGGTACCGGCGCTGTCGGCCGGCTTCACCTCGGGGCTGGGCCTGCTGGTCGCCCAGATCGCCTTCGGGAGCCTCATCTTCTCGGGAGCGCTGGCTCCCTGGTCCTCGCAGGGCGTCGGCCTGGTGCTGTTCGGAAACTTCGCGGCGTGCCTGATCTTCGCCCTGGCCGGCGGCTACCGCGGGACGATCGCGGGGCTGTCGCCGGCGCTGGTGATCGCGATGGCGACGGTCGGGGCGTCGATGGCCGCCGAGGGCGAGGCGCGGTTCGTCACCGCGGCCGTCGCCCTCATGATCAGCGCGGCGGCCACCGGCGTGGGCTTCTTCCTGCTCGGACGGTTCCGGCTCGCCAATCTGGTGCGATTCATCCCCTACCCGGTA
Source organism: Spirochaetaceae bacterium (assembly GCA_028820215.1). The sequence goes on from JAPPKD010000066.1 coordinate 5,109, forward strand.
ACCGCGGGATTCGTGGCCGGCATCGGCGCGTCCGTCTGCCTGGGAGGCCTGTCACTGATGGGGGCGGAAGCGGACGTGCGGTCGCTCCCCGCGCTCCTGGAGCCGTCCGTCCTGCAGCGGTGGGGGCCGGGCGCGGCGTACGGGATCGCCCTCTACCTGGCGATCAAGCGCTGGGGCAACCCGCTGATCCTGCCGGTCAGCGTCGTGCTGGCCGTCGGCGCCTACCACCTCGTGCTCGCCGCCACCGGCGTGAGCGGGGACGAGGCACGAGCGGCGGGCTTGCTGCTCACGAGCACGGCGCAAGGGGGGCTGTGGCCGGTGCTGGGGCCCGCCGATCTCGCGCGCGTGGCGTGGGCCGATCTGGCGGCGCAGATCCCGCACATGCTCACGCTGATCCTGATCGCCTTCATCTGCGTGGTCATGAACGTGGCCGGCATCGAGCTGGCCGCCAACCAGGAGCTGGACTGGGACCGGGAGTTTCCGGGTGACCGGCGTTGCCAGCGTGATCGCCGGCCTGGGCGGCGGCACGGTGGCGACCATCGTGGTGCCGGCGTCCCTGCGCAGCAAGCTGCTCGGAGCGTCCACTCGCCTGACCGGCGTCGTCGCCGCCGGAGTCATCGGCGCCGCCCTGTTGCTCGGCGACGGGATTCTGGAGATCGTCCCGGCGCGCCCTGGTCGGCGGGATCCTGATCTTCGCCGGCATGGGCATGCTGGACGAGGGCCTGGTGAAGAGCCTCAAGCGTCTGCCCTGGTCGGAGTACGGGATCATCCTGCTGATCGTGATCGTGATCACGGCCTTCGGACTGATCGAGGGCGTGGCGGTCGGCATGCTCGCCACCCTGGTGTTCTTCGCCGTCCGCCTCAGCCGCGTGGACCCGATGCAGGCGCGGTTCACCGCGCGCGACCGGGCGAGCAGCAAGGCGCGTCCCGTCCCGGACCGCGCCATCCTGACGGAGGAGGGAGAGCGGGTGCACGCCTACCGGCTGCGCGGCTACCTGTTCTTCGGCAGCGTCTTCTCCCTGGCCGATCACCTACGGCAGTCCCTGCGCGGCGCGGAGCGTCCGCTCTGCCTGCTGCTCGACTTCGACGCCGTTTCCGGTTTCGACTTCTCGGCCGTGAACGTCCTGGCCCGATTCCTGCAGACGGCGAACGCGGCCGGGGTGCCGGTCGTCCTGAGCGGCGTGTCCGACAAGCTGCAGGCAGGGCTCGAGCGCAACCTGCCGCCCGCCGCATCCGCCGAGCTGCTGGTCGAGCCGAACGCGGATCGCGCCCTGGAGCGTTGCGAGGACCTGGTGATCGCGGCGTGGAAGGCGGACCGGGACCGGGACCGGGACGACGAACGGCGCGCCTCGCTGCTGGAGCATGCCGCCGACGACCTCGAGCACTACCTGGAACGCCAGACCCGCTTCGAGGACCTGCTGGAACGCCTGCGAGACCGGCTGACTCCCAGGCAGTATGCGGCCGGCGACGCCCTCGCGGGGCCGGGTGCGCCGCGGGAGGGTCTGCAACTGCTGCTTTCGGGCCGGGCCTCCGGCTACGACGCCGCGAGCTCGCGTCTCTACCAGCGCGGACCCGGCGACGCGATCTGGCCGGGCGAGCTGGACGGGCACGCGGCCTCCGTGGTGGCGGACGAGCCCTGCCGGACGATGGTGCTGACGCCGTCCGCCCGGCGCCGGCTGGAGGAGCAGGACGACCGGCTTGCCCTCACGCTGTATCGCTACCTGCTCGACGGCCGTCTCCTGGCGCTGCCGGAAACGGAGCAGGATCGATGAAGACGACCGTCGGGCTGTATGACATGTCCGGCAACGCCAGCGAGTAGGTGCAGGACTGCTACCAAGCGAGCTACGACGGCGCCCCTCCGACGGGAACGCCTGGACCCAGGGCGACTGCATCGACCGGGTGATTCGTTCAGGCTCCTGGTACGGCAAGCCGAGCTACGTGCGCACGGCCAACCGCTGCTGTTACGCCACCTACTTCCGCAACAACAACCTGGGCTTCCGCCTGGCCAGGGCCGTCTCCGAGTAGTCGGGCTACGAGTCCGCGGCGCCGTACCGGACACCGGTAGGGACCACGTCGGTCTCGCGGCCGGCGCGGATGGCGAGCGCCGCGTCCAGCGTGCTCCAGAAGTCGTGGTCGGGCGCGTAGCCCAGGAGCTCGCGCACCTTGGTGTGGTCGAACTCGAAGTAGTTCGGGGACGGCATGCGTACGTCCGCATACCCGGCACCCAGTCGCTCGGCCAGGGCCGGAACCAGCTCCTCCCACACGGTGAGCAGGCCGCCCAGGGTGAACGCCTCGCCCACGGCAGCCTCGGCCTCCAGCGCCAGCGCCAACCCCTTGGCGATGTCGCGCACGTCCGCCCACTCCTGCTTGAACGAGCGCCCGTCGGGACAGCGGCTGATCAGCAGGCGCTTGCCTTCCTGCCACGCCGCGTCGAGCTGCTGCAGAGCCTCCCGGGCCGCCGGCGACGGATCGGAAAGCTCCTGCAACTCCCGGCGGGCGCGGGCCACGCTCCAGGTCCGGGGAATGCCGTCCGCGTCGAGCAACTCGCTCGGCTCCAGCACCGTGGTGAAGCGGCACACGACGGTCGGCACCCCGTACTGGTGGTGGTAGTTCATGCACAGCTCCTCGCCGATCCACTTGGTCAGGAAGTAGGGCATCATGATGCGGGGGCTGACCTCGTCTTCGCGGATCGGCCGCTCGAACAGGCGGCCGTCATCCTCCGTGCGCCAGTACACCGCCTCCGTGCAGGCGTACACCAGGCGATGCAGCCCCGGCGCGTGGGCGCGGATCGCCTCCAGCACGTGCAGGGTCCCCAGCCCGTTGATCTGCAGGTACTCGACGTGGTCGTGCGGAGAGGCGAAGGCGGCGGCGATGTGATACACGGCGTCGACGCCCCGCACCGCCCGCTCGACGGCCGCGTAGTCGCGCAGGTCGCCCTCCACCAGCTCGACGTCCGCGATGCCGTCCAGCTTGTGCGCCCGGCTGGCGTCGCCGGGAAACACGAATCCGCGGATCTCGTGGCCCTGGCGCAGCAGCCGGCGGACCAGGTTGGCGCCGATGCGCCCGTTCGAGCCGGTAACCAGGATCTTCACATCACGCCTCCACGCGGTAGCCGTCGCCGGCGCGCACGCCTCGCTCGATCAGCTCCGGCTCCAGGTCGAAGCCGGTGCCGGGCGTGTCCGGCACCAGCAGCTTTCCGTCGCGCTGCTCCCAGCCGTCCAGCAGCAGCCCCTCGGTGTCGGCCGGCGCCGCCTCCAGCAGCGCGAAGTTCGGCACCGACGCCGCGAAGTGGGCGTGCGCGTAGCGCTCGACGATCGATCCCCAGCAGTGCGGAGCGCAGCGCGCGCCCCACGGCTCGATGCGCGCGGCGGTCGCCTTCCACCAGGAGAGCCCCTCGGCTCGGAAGTCGTGCTGCACCACGTCGATTTCCCCGGCCTCCACCATGGAGAAGAAGCTGGGAGGCGGCGGCCCCGACTCACCGTCGGCCACCAGGGTCGGGTAGCCGCGCTCACGGATGAACCGGCGCAGGTCGGCGTTGAGCTCGGGGTCCTCCGCGAACGGCTCCTCGAACCAGTAGATGCCGGCTTCGGCGCACGCGTCGAGGGTGTCCTTGGTGCTGTTGAGCGTGCCGCCGTTGTTGGCGTCCACCATGATCTTCGCGTCGGCACCGGCCGCCTCGCGCACCGTGTGGATCACCAGCAGGTCTCGCTTCAGCCCGGCCGCGGTCGGCATCCAGCGCGCGCCGCGCCCGATCTTGATCTTGAAGTTCCGGTACCCGTAGCGGTGCCCGGTGCGCACCTCCTCGCGGAAGATCTCCCGCGCCTGTGCATCGTCGGCGTCCAGGTCGTCGATGTAGATTGAGCCGTCGTAGAGTTCGACGGCGCGGCTTCCGCGGTCGCCCAGCAGCCGGTACAGCGGCACGCCCTGCAGCCTGGCGGCGAGGTCCCACAGCGGCAGGTCGATCGCAACCCCGTTCCCCAGCGAGCCGTCCGGCAGCCGGAACAGCTCCCCGAGGCGGCGTCCCACCAGGGACTCGGCGTCCGCCCGCTCCAGCCGCGACCAGCCGACACCGACCGCCCCCCTCGCGGTGTGCACGCGCACCACCAAGTCGTGTACGACCGGGCCGTGCGCGCCCTTGCGCGAATTGAAGCCGATATCCCGAGGTCGCGGGCTGAGCACACCGATCCTCTCGATCCGCGTGATCCTCTCTCCCGAGATGTCGCTCATTCGAACCTGATTCCCATGGATCACATCCTACTCCCTTCGGCCACAACACAACGTCCTCCAGTTGACACGCTCGTCTTCATGGAACATTCTTTCACCCTAAGGGTGATGAGTGGAAGTATCCTTCCAATCACGCAAGCTCCTCAGGTGCTACGAGGAGTCGTCAAGGGCGAATCGCGAATGGGGCTCCATCGTCGGCCGGCGCTACATCAGAATGGTGGACGAGCTGAGCGCATTGCCCACGTTCAAGGACATCTTCGCTATCGTCCGGATGCGCGCCCACCCGTACAAGAGTCGTCCCGGATCCTATGCCCTGAGCATGACCGGGCGCTGGCGCCTCTTGGTCAGACAGGGGGAGAGACCGGACCAAGTGATCGTGGAGGAGGTAAGCAACCACTATGACGATTGACGACGGTCGCGAGGTCTACTCCGATCTCGCCATTCCGCCAGGCGAGACACTCGCCGACGAGATCGCCGCCCGTGGCATGACCCAGACCGAGCTGGCAGCACGTCTGGGACGACCCGTGCAGGTCGTGAACGAGATCATTCGCGCAAAGAAGGCGATCACCGACGACACGGCCCTCGGCCTGGAGAAGGTTCTCGGCATCCCGGCAGCGTTCTGGGTCAACCTGGAGCAGAACTACCGGATGACCCGGGCCAGACTCCGCGAACGGGAACACCTCCAGGCCGAGGAGGAGTGGCTCCAGGAGCTGCCGGTCAAGGAGATGGAGAAGCGAGGCTGGATAGCCGTCGGACGGAATGCGCAGGAGAAGGTCCGCGCCCTGCTCCAGTTCTTCGGCGTGGCGAACGTCGCCGCCTACCGGAAGACGACGGAGGTGCTCGGCTTTCGGATCTCCGACAATGCAAGGTTGTCCCCCGGTGCCCTGGCCGCATGGCTGCGCAAGGGAGAGCTCGAGGCTCAGGAAATCGAGACCCGCCCCTTCGACTCTTCCGTGCTACTGGAGGCAGCCCATGAAGCCCGTGCGATGACCGAAGACCCACCGCAGGTCTTCGCCCCACGGATGACGCAACTATTCGCCGACGCCGGCGTGGCGTTCGTCGTGATCCCCGAGCTGCCCAAGACCGGCGCCAACGGAGTCGCCCGCTGGCTCACGGACCGAAAAGCTATGATCCAGTTGAATCTCCGCTACAAGTGGCAGGACATCTTTTGGTTCACCCTGTTCCACGAGGTCTGCCATGTTCTGAAGCACCACACCAAAAGGCTCATCATCGATGGCACCGACAAGAACGGACCGATCGAGGACGAGGCAAACCAGTGGGCCGCTGACTTCCTCGTTCCTCCGGATGCCTGGTCCGACTTTCGTCGCAGTACGCCGTTCAACAGAACCCGCATCACTGCATTTGCCCGCATGATCGGAATATCTCCCGGGATCGTCGTAGGCCGCCTGCAACGTGAGCGACGTCTGAAGTACTCGGAAATGGTCGACCTCAAGGGTCGTTTTGAATGGATAAATGATTAGCTCGATTTTCGCCCAGTCAACACTTCTAACGCACTCTTCTCAGTTCGACACTCCGTACGGACTAGCAGGGACTTCAGCGATGAAGTTGCATTCCGAACTTACTCGGGTTAGTGAAGGCGGACTTGGCGCCGCTCTTGCCCCGCACAGAGCCATAGGGAGTGCATTTGCGGCAACTTCCCCGGTGGCTCAGGGCGCACTTCCATCCGTTTCCACGCTTGATCGAGTGTGGCCGGCTCATTCATTGGGCATGAGGAGTCCGTTGGGTGAGAGTGCTATCTCAAAGATGGTCTCTCTGTCGGTCTCGGCTGACCTCTCCCGCATGCCCCATCTGCCGCGTTCAGTGTTCCTCGATCCCATTCCGGAGATCGTCGATGATGAATCGGCCCGACACGAGGAATCGACCCGCGGTGTGGATGAACCGGTTATCACGGCAACATTCGAAGTGCGAGTGCCCTCACAGCCCTTATCTCGCTATCCCTCGCATCCTCAAGACTCGATTCAGTTGATGCCCAATGCCGTACTGACCGACCTTGAGCAGAACCTGCGTCGATTCGTGGAAAAGCGGCTGCAGTCAAGACATGGCGTTCGGTGGTTCGATAAGCGTGTCCCCCAACGCATCCTAAAGCGCTGGGTGGCGCGACAAGAAGTGGATTGGCAATCAGGTTGTGCTGGTTATTCTCTGATTGAGTATTCTGACTTCATGGACTTGTTCGTGGTGATTACCGAAGAAGGCAATTGGGAGAGTACATTTGAGCCCGGCTTATTCGTGTAGGAGAGGAGAAAAAGTAGGCGCGTCCGCCGATTT
>JAPPKD010000133.1:0-2290 GCA_028820215.1 Spirochaetaceae bacterium
TTTGCATGAGGCATCCGATTCACTTCGTGTGGATATTTGGGTGAGGCAATAGGGTGCGACCACGCGGTTGAATATCGTGCAGCGTCGCGTATGCTGACCACATGAAGGCCGGCATGGCCCGCTACCACCTGCAGGCACACGGCCGATGACCGCCCGCGCCGGTCCGCTGCGGTTCACGGCAGCGCCGGTGCGTGACGGCACGGAACCCGCCGGAGCGCTGCTGGACGAACTGTTGCGCGCCGGCCTTGCCGACCTGCCTCCTCCCGGACTGACGGTCGCCCTCTTGAGCAAGGAACGGCACATCCTGGCCGCCACGGTAGTCCGCCGCGGATGCCGCGCCGGCTTGGTAGTGTTCGTCGCCGCCTGCGCCGGATGCGGCGCACACGCGTGGAGCACCATGATGACAGGCGCGCCGGCTGATGTGCGGGAGCTACTTCGCGGCGAGCCGCCGCCCGAGACGCCCTGGTGCGCCGCACTGCTGGACACTCGCCTGCTGCCTGAGCCCGAAGGCCTTTGGCCCCACGTCGAACGCCTCGCCGTCGCGTGGCAGCATGCCGCGGCCGTGCTGGGAGGAGCCGGCCCGATGACCGCTGCCGGTTGCCCGGCCGCGTGCGCAGACGACCCACCGGACTGCACCGGGCCTCGACCGTGACCGGACCAGCGCCGTCGCAGAAAACGGACGGACGATGTCGCCTCGTGGTTCGGCCCATCGCCGACGGCCAGGTAGCCAAGAGCCAAGCCTCCGCACAGACAAAGGCCGTCCGGAGCGGTTCGCCCGTGAAGTATCTCGACCGATGAAGTTGCCGTCCGTACCTTCGGATCGGGAAGAAGCGACAGCGATCAGGAAGAGGCTGGCGACGCTGGCCGCCGAACAGGCGGCTCTGCGCCAGCGGCTCGCCGAGATCGGCGCGCACCACGCGGACCACCATGGCAGCCCATCGCTTGATGCGCCGCCGGTAACCGCTTCGTCACTGCCGGCCGATAAGATCGCGCTGTTCCGATCGCTCTTCCGTGGCCGCGAGGACGTATTCCCGAGGCGATGGACGAACGCGCGCAGCGGCCGGTCGGGTTACGCACCCGCCTGTGCCAACGAATGGGCGCCGCGCATCTGCAACAAGCCGCGGATCAAGTGCCGGGAATGTCCGCACCGCGCCTTCATCCCGGTGACCGATGAAGTCGTCGGCCGACATCTCCGCGGCAGGGACGCGGACGGCAAGGACTTCACCATGGGCGTCTATCCTCTGCTGGGCGACGAGACCTGCCGGTTCCTGGCCATCGACTTCGACAAGCACACGTGGCGCCGGGACGCTGCCGTCTTTCTTGCCACCTGTCAGGCCAACCGAGTTCCGGCCGCGCTGGAGCGGTCGCGGTCCGGCCGGGGCGTCCACGTGTGGATCTTCTTCTCCGATCCGGTTCCCGCGTCTTCGGCGCGCCGACTTGGCGCCTGGCTGCTCACCGAGTCGATGGAACACAACCCGGACATCGGGTTCGAGTCCTACGACCGGCTGTTTCCCAGTCAGGACACCATGCCGGCCGGCGGGTTCGGCAATCTCATCGCCCTGCCGCTGCAGCACGGTCCGCGCCAATCGGGCAACAGCGTATTCCTGGACGACGGCTTTGAGCCCCATGTCGACCAGTGGCGGTACCTGTCTTCGATCAGGCGCATGACCCCCGCCGAGGTGGGTGACCTGACCGAAGAAGCCGGGCGGCGCGGGCGCGTGCTCGGCGTGCGCCTGCCAGTGGTGGAGGACGAGGACGAAGCGCCGTGGCTGGCTCGGCCGTCCCGGAAGAAGCCGGACATTCCGATCGACGACCCGCTGCCGGAGACCGTGGAAGTAGTGCTGGGCGATCAGGTGTATATCGCTCGAACCGGGTTGCCGGCCTCCGTGGTAAACCGGCTCGTTCGTCTGGCCGCGTTTCAGAATCCCGAGTTCTACAGCCATCAGGCGATGCGCCTGCCCACGTTCGGCATCCCGCGCATCATCGGCTGCGCCGAACTGCCGTCGCACCACGTGGCGCTGCCGCGCGGCTGCAGCGATGCGGCGGAGGATCTGCTCACCTCGTTGGGAATCGCCGTCCACCGGCGTGACGAACGCAACGTCGGCCGCCCGATCGAAACGAACTTCGCCGGCGAGCTCACCGGTGAGCAGCAGGCGTCCGCCGACGCCCTGCTCCTGTACGATACCGGCGTACTGGCGGGGGGCCCCCCCCTAGGGCAGACCCGGGGGGGCGCCGGCGTGGTTGGCCCCCCCCCGCGCCACACCCAGGGGGGGGGGGGTAGAAGGGCGCG
>JAPPKD010000133.1:2300-11542 GCA_028820215.1 Spirochaetaceae bacterium
AACTTCGCCGGCTCGCTCCCGGGGCTGCAGCTGGCGTCCGCGGACGCCCTGCTCCTTAACTATACGGGCTTAGTGGCGGCGGACTCGGCCTGCCTCAGCATGGTGGCCGCCGCGTCCTTGATCGCCGCCCGAGCGCGCAACACCCTGGTGCTGGTGCATCGACGGCAGCTCCTCGACCAGTGGATCGCCCGGCTCGGCAGTTTCCTCGATCTGCCCCCCGAGGAGATCGGCCGGCTCGGCGGTGGCAAGCGCGCACCGACCGGCGTGATCGACGTCGCCGTCATACAGAGCCTCGTCGGCAGAGGGGAGCGCAGGGATGAGGTGGACGACATCGTCGCCGATTACGGACATCTCGTGGTCGACGAGTGCCACCACCTGTCGGCGGTCAGCTTCGAGGCGGTGGCGCGCCGCTGCAAGGCGCGGTACGTCCTCGGCCTGTCGGCGACCGTGACCCGCAAGGACGGGCATCACCCGATCATCTTCATGCAGTGCGGACCGGTCCGGTACCGTGTCGATGCCCGCCGGCAGGCCGCCAAGCGGCCGTTCAGCCATCGGGTGGCGCTCCGCCCCACGAACTTCGCGCTGCCTGAGGAGTTGGACCCCGACCGACCGCCGATCCAGAGGATCTACGGGGCGCTCGCCGAAGACGAAGAGCGCAACGAGTTGATTCTCGAGGACGTGCTGAGCGCCGTGGCCGACGAGCGATCGCCCATCGTGCTGACGGAACGCAAGGCTCACGCGCTACTGCTGGCGGAGCGGCTGTCGCGGCACGCGCGCAACGTGCTGATGCTGCACGGCGGCATGGGCCAGAAGGCAAGAAAGGAAATGACGGACCGGCTGGAGACGATCGGCGACGCGGACGAACGGGTGCTGATCGCCACCGGCCGCTACGTCGGCGAAGGATTCGACGACGCCCGGCTCGACACGCTCTTCCTGACCATGCCGATCTCCTGGCGGGGGACGCTCGCGCAATACGCCGGCCGGCTGCACCGCATCCACCCCTCCAAGCGCGAGGTGGTCGTCTACGACTACGTCGACGGTGACGTGCCGATGTTGGCCCGCATGAGCGCCAAGCGCATCGAGGGGTTCGAGAGCCTCGGATACTCTGTCGCCGAACCTGTTCCGCCTCGTCCGCTATAATCGAGCCCTCCCGATGGCCTCCGATCAGCCGCTCATCGTCCAGGGTGTCGACACGCTGCTGCTGGAGGTGGCCAGCCCCCGGTTCGAGGAGGCTCGCTCTCGCCTGCTCGCCTTCGCCGAGCTGATCAAGGCTCCCGAGCACGTCCACACCTATCGCATGACGGCGCTCTCCATCTGGAACGCCCGTTCCGCCGGCGTCAAGGTGGAGGACATCGTCGCCACCCTGCACGAGTTCAGCCGCTACCCGGTGCCGGACGCCACCCTCGTCGAGATCAGGACCCATGCCTCGCGTTTCGGCAAGCTGCGGCTGATCGCAGACGACGACGGCTTGATGCTCGAGTCACGCGACGACGAATCGATCGAGATCGCGCGCCGCAACCGCGACGTCTCCAAGTGGCTGGGCGACCGCACCGGCCGGCGCACGTTCCAGGTCGACGCCGAGCGCCGCGGGCTGCTGAAGCTGGCGCTGGTCCGTGCCGGCTTTCCGCCGGACGACGAGGCGGGCTATACCGCCGGCACCCCGCTGGCGTTCGAGCTGCGAGAGACCACCCGTGGCGGAGTGACGTTCCGGCTGCGCGACTACCAGGACGAAGCGGCCCGCGCCTTCGAGGACGTGCGCCACTCAGCCGGCGGCAGCGGTGTCATCGTGCTGCCGTGCGGCGCCGGCAAGACGATCGTCGGACTGGCCTGCATGCACGCGCTGCAGACCACCACGCTGATCCTCTGCACCAGCGTCACGGCCGCCAAGCAGTGGATCGCCGAGACGCTCGACAAGACCACCCTGACCGAGGAGCAGATCGGCATCTACGCCGGCCCGCAGCGCGCGCTGCGGCCGCTCACCGTCGCCACCTATCAGATGCTCACCCACCGCCGCCGCAGCGACGAGCCGATGGTCAATCTGGAGGTGTTCGACCGCGCCGACTGGGGTCTGATCGTCTACGACGAGGTGCATCTGCTCCCTGCGCCGGTATTCCAGATCACCGCCGCCCTGCAGGCGCGGCGTCGGCTGGGGTTGACCGCCACCCTGGTCCGCGAGGACGGGCTGGAGGAGGACGTGTTCGCCCTGATCGGGCCGAAGAAGGCCGAGGTCCCCTGGCGCGAGCTGGAGCGCCAGGGTTGGGTGGCGACCGCGCACTGCACGGAGATACGCATGCCGCTGCCGCCGGCGCTGCGCATGGAGTACGCCGCGGCCGCCCCTCGACAGCAGTTTCCGATTGCGGCTCAGAACCCGGACAAGCGTGCGCTGGTGCGCGCCCTGCTGAGCCTCCATCGCGACGACCGGATCCTGGTGATGGCGATGTACGTCGACCAGATCAAGGGCGTGGCGGACGCGCTCGATATGCCGGTGCTCACCGGCGCCTCGTCGCAGAAGCGACGCGACGCACTGTTCCAGGCGTTCCGGGACGGTGAGATCCGCTGCCTGGCGGTCAGCAAGATCGGCAGCCTGGCGATCGACCTGCCGGACGCCAACGTCGCCATCCAGATCTCCGGCACCTTCGGATCGCGCCAGGAGGAGGCGCAACGCCTGGGCCGCATCCTGCGCCCCAAGAGCGACGGCACGCAGGCGCACTTCTACTCGCTGGTGAGCACGGCGACCGTGGAGCAGGAATTCGCCATGAACCGGCAGCGCTTCCTCTGCGAACAGGGCTACGAGTACGCGATCGTCGACGCGCCGGAGGCGGAGCGGGTGACGACAACCGCGGTAGCTGAGGCGATCGCCGACGCCGGCGGGACGCGGCGGGAGCCGAGCGCGTGAAGCTGCTGGACGTCGACTGGCACGAGATCTTCGACCTGCTGCCGAAATGGGAGTCGCTGACGATCGAGCAGCGCCGCTTCCTGATCGATCGCATTCCCGCCAAATACTGGACACGAACCAGGGACGAGGAATTGATCGCGCTCGGATGGCTCGAGCCGGTGCGCAGGAAGAAGGCGATCCGGCACGAGGTGCCGCAATCGAGGCGGTTCTGGTTGATTCTGTTCCGCGAGCTGTCCCGCGCAGGGCCGTTTCCCGACGAAGCCGCGACCGGCGACGCCGCCGCGGTGCTGGTGCTGAAGGACTACCTCCTGCAGCACTACACTGGCGACGAGGTTTCGCGCCTCGGCCGTCGGCGTTCACACAGCACCCGGTATCAGCTTGCCAGCGAGATGAGCGGTGCGGGCTGGTGGCGCCAGTTCCTGGACTGGCACGGCGAACCCGACTCCTCGGCGCGGGGCGACGACCGCACAGCCGATCATGACAAGCCGGACCAACGGGACGAACGGCTGCGCTCGTTGCTCGATACGCCTGTCGCGGCTCTGGACCTTTCGGTGAGATCGGAGCACTGCCTGAGGAACCTGGGCATCAGCACGATCGGCGAGCTTACCAGGAAGGACGATGAAGAGATCGCCAGGGCTCGCAATCTCGGTCGCCAGTCCCTTGCCGAGATCAAGAGCAGGCTGGAAGAACAAGGCCTGCATCTCGGCATGACCGAAGCCGACTACAGCGCGGCACGCAGGCTTCCTGCCGTCGCCGAGCCCGCCGGCGCCATCCGTCCTCGGCGTGCAGCGCTCGGCGCGGACGGCCGCTGGCAACAGGCGCCGCCGGCCGCCGTCAGCACCGCCAAGGAGTTGATCGACGCGGTGGTCGCACACGGCGGACCGATCGCCGTCAGCGATCTGTTCGAAGCGGCCGGCGAACGCTCGCACCGCGACACCCTGGCAGCCGGGCTGGAGTTCGCCTTCCGCGAGGCCTTGCTGCTGATCGTCGCCGACGCGGCGCTGCTGCCGTTCGTCTGCATCTGGCCGCCGATCCTCCACCGCCTGCGGCGCGGTCGCGCCGCGTCACCCCGCGAGAGCACGTTCCGCAGCGTAGAGTTGCTGTGCCGGCCGCTGCTGGTCGAGGACATCGCGACGCTGCTGCTGGACGCGATCGCCGAACCTCCCAGACTGAAGTCGGGAACCTACCACCTGTTCGCCCGCAACCTCCGTGCGGTCGGCGCCTCACTCTCTGCAGTGCCGGCATGGATCGCCCCCGAGTTCGCGCCGCTGAACCCGGACCGACGCGTCGCACGCGCAGCCCACTTCGCACTCTCCCTGCGATTGGCGACGGCGCAGGAAGGAGCAGGCACCAATCGCAAGCTCGTGGTAACCGATCAAGGCCGCCGGTGGCTGACGCGACCGGCCAAGGAACGGCTCAAGGAGATCCTCGACCTGCTACGCGAGGATGCGATGCTCCGCCCCGAGGAGAGCCACGAGTTCCTCGATCCGTGGTATGCAGAGGACCCCGAGGCGGTGCCGCTGAACTTCGTGCCGCATGTCCACGGCATGAGCTGGTTCGTCGGCAGTCCGGAGCGCGGTGTGGTCGATGCCTTCCGCGCGGTCGGCCGGGAGTCGATCCTCGACCTGCAGGCGTTCGTCCGTTTCCACGCCGAGGAGCGCAATCCTCTGCTGGAGCGCACACACGTCATGGGCTACGAACAGGCCATGGACTCCGAAGGGAGCGTGATCGCCGAGCGGGTCTGGGGATCGACGCTCCTGGCGTTCGTCCACGAGCGACTGATTCCGCTCGGCGGCATCGCGCTCGGCCCCGTGACCGAAGGAGATGCCGGCTTCCGCATGACCGACATCGGCCGTTATCTGCTCGGCGAGGCCGACGACTTCGACCTCGACGCGTCGGCGGACACCGGCGACGTCATCGTTCAGCCCAATTTTGAGATCGTCTTCCTCTCGCCTTCACCCACCGACCAGGTTCGGGCGCGGGTGTTCGCCGCACCGACGGCGGCGATGAAGGGACCGGATGCGGTGGGTACGCTGTTCGTCATCAACCGGGCGTCGATCCAGCGGGCGGTGACGGCCGGCCAGGATGCCGAACAGGTGATCGCGGCGGCCGGCGACCTGTCGAAGCAGCCTCTGCCGGCCAACGTGAGCCGCCAGATCCGGGACTGGGCGGCCGAGGTGCGCTGGATCGAGGTCCGCCCCGCCGTGGTGGTCGACTGCGGCGACGCGGAGACCGCCGCCCACGTGCTGGCGGCGGCAGGCAAGCGAGGCCGTCCGCTGTCGGAGAGCGTCGTGGAACTCGTCGAAGGGGCCGACCTGACGCCCGCGATACGCCGCAAGCTGATCAGCCGCGGTATCTTCATGCGCTCCTGAGGTTCGTCACTCTGTCGCGGAGTCGTCGTGATCCCGTGCGTCGCGGCGCATCGTCAACGTGTAGCATCCGGTTTGCCCAGTCGGATCGTCGACCACAGCGTGGCCAGCTCGAAGCGAATCGGGATGGCCTGCCCAGTGCTCCGCCACCACCCGCGATCGCCGAGGCCCGCCGGGTCCTCGCCCGCCAGCAGTGAGGATGCGCGCGACAGCGCGTCGGCGATCGACAGGGCGAGTCCGAAGTGGCCGTGCGAGTACAGAGCGATGCCGACCACCTCGCCTGCTGCGGAAACCAGCACGCCGCCGCTGTGTCCGCCGTCGAGCGCGTCGTCCGTCTGCAGATAGGTGACCTGCTGACCGGGCCAGAGGCGGTTACGTGACAGGAGCGTCCGGCTGATGGCCGGCTGCGGGAACTCCTCCTCCTCGTGGGGGTAGCCGATCACGAACAACTCAGCGCCGACCGGAAGCCCGTCCGGGAACCCCATCGGCGGCGGCTCCGGCGTGGCGTCGGAGATCGGGCCGAGCACCGCGACGTCGGTCATGAGATCCCAACCGATCACCGGAACGTCGAGCACCTCCGTGCCCGGCGGAAACACGATGCGCGCCGAACGATACGGGTAAACCCCGTGCGCGACGGTCAGCACGGCGTTCGATGCGAGCAGCAGCCCGCTGCCGGAGCCGCCGTCGGTCTCGACGAACACCACCGCCGGTGCGACCGACTCGTACACCCACGTCGCCGTACTCTCCTGCGCGAACATGGAGGCGGCGCACACGATGGCCGCGGCGGCCGCGCCGATGAGCCGCGGCGCGCACGCTACTCGCCCAGCCAGAACGGCGGATAGCGGTCCGTCGTCAACAGAAACGCGTAGGCGGTGACCCGTCAGCGTCCCGGTGACGAAGTCCTCCTCCGCTGGCGTGCCGTCCGCCGCAGAAGGCAGGTCCTCGCCGGCGATGAACTCCAGCAGACCCTCGTCACAGCCCATTATGGCGTCGGCCGCGCCTGGGGACATGAACCTTCCCGGCTTCCGGCTGCATTCGTTGAAAGGAAACCGTGCCGGTTTCTGGGCCATCACGGTCCGCGCCAACTGGCGTGTGGTGTTCCCTTTCGAGGACGGCCACGTCGTCGATGTCGACTACGTGGACTATCATTAGGGAGGTGTCACCATGCTGATGTACGATCCGCCCCATCCCGGCGCCTTCATCAGGCGGCAGTGTCTGGAGCCCCTCGGTCTGACCGTCACCGAGGCCGCGAAGGGGCTCGCAGTGTCCCGGAACACGCTTTCCCTGCTGCTCAACGGACGTCTCGGAATCTCTCCCGAAATGGCCATCCGGCTGTCACAGGCATTCGGCGGCAGCCCGGAGAGTTGGTTGCAGCAGCAGATGCAGTACGACCTCTGGCAGGCTTTGACGAACCGCGAGGAGACTCCGGTTCGGCAGTTCGTCACGACCTGACGCCCAGACACGAAAGGTCAGCCAGTTCACACACCCGGCCTTGGGTGATCGGTCATCAGTACGCGGAACCAATCCGGCATCTCAAGGTCGGGTCGCAGAGCGACAACACCAACGCGGTGCCTGTCGATATAGTCCGTGCGGGTCAGCCATTCCGCTTCTGTGGCATTGGGAACGAGCAGGAGCGTTCGTTCCGCCCGGCGGGGTCCCCAGCGGAGCGCATCCGCGTACGGGTGTGCGCTCTCCGTCATTTCGCTGAGGATTCCTGATTCGGAAGCGCGGTACTTGGCGTCCAGTACGACGAATCGCATCAGGCCGTGCGCAGACTGCGAGGTGATTACCAAGTCGGGTATGAGTTCACGCGAGATCGACCAGTTCTCGTTCCGGTCACTTCCTCTGGTGTTGGGAAAGGTCTGCTGCAAGCGGAGAGTGATGCGGCTTCCATCCGCACGTCTTCCCGTGCATTGTCGACGATAGGAGTCGGTCAGGCCCATAGTCTTCCACTTGTATTCGGGAAGCCACTCGCCCAGATTCCGCGCCAGGGCGACGAAGCACCACCGTTCGTAGATCTCCCACGTCGGACTGAGCGGCAGCCGGTCCTCGGGATCCAACGGATATACACCGGGCCGTAGCGCTTCCCATCCGACGCGCCAGAAGCGCGCGTAGAGAGGATGTGCCGCCATCGCGTTGAGTCCCGCAGCCGTGATCTCGGGACGGCGCACTTCGCTGAACGGACGGCGACGCTCGGCCGTTGCGAATGTCCGCCCCATTTCACCGAGGATCTGATTCCATCGATCCACGCGGTCGGCGACGGCGGTCCTCGTATCGTCCGGGGGCTTCTGTGCGAGCCCTTTCAAACTCTTGGAGAGCTCTCTGCACCTGAGAAGCAGCGCTCGCAGCATGGCCAGGATGCACCGGTTCGCCGGAGAATCGAGAGTGCGCTCGACGGCCGGTACGTCGAGGATCGGATCTGATCCCGGACCGTAGGGACTGGATGCGGTACCCGGACGGATGGCCGCCAGCGTAGCCGGTTGGCGGAGCGCCGACCGAAGCGTACGCAGGTCGGCTCGTCGGGTATCGCGGAGCGGGACGAACTGCCGTCGCGCGCGCAGAACGCTCACCGGCTCACGCCGGATCGCCGCCAGTGCGCGTTCCAGGTCGCGCCGACGCCTCCTCAGGCGCTCGAACTGGATGAGCGGATCGTCGGTCTCACCCAACGCTCCGAGCCGGCGGCGCGCGGGCTCTTCACCGATCACCAGATGCGGGTCGAAGTCGAGGATCTCGTCGACCATGCGCGCGAATACCTCACGCCCGGTCTTTCCCGGATCGGGGCTCACGTCGAGCAGCCAGACGCCCAGCGATCGATCGTCCGCATCCAGTAACTCGGCGCGCACCTCGCCGGCGTAGAATCCCGGCGTCCACGACCACTCGTTGTCTGATCCCTCGACCCGTCCGAGCGGTTCGTCGTCGACGAGAAGCCGGCACTCGCGATCGGTCGGACCGATGAAGATGGTTTGCTGTCGCTCGGCGAACCCGCCGGTGGGCCGGGACGCGTCGAGATCGTGGAGGGCGCCGTCGCGCCGGACTCGCAACGTCCCTCTTTCGGCGGTCATGGACCTATCGCCAGAAACGAAAGCTGCCGGTCTGTTCCACGTCCTCGATGAGTTCGCCGACTTTCTGGGCAGAGCGAGTCAGGTTCGACTCGTTCAGTGCGGTCCGGCAATCCTCCAGAGCATTGCGGAAGCGAGGCGAGTCGTCGCCGCGGAGCTTCGGCATGACTTTCGCGTAAATCACCCGGTCGAGCGCATCGCTCACGGACAACTCGGCGCTCTGTGACTGACGCTGCTCCATGAACCGGACGACCTCCTCGATCACCCGCCAGCCGAAGTGCAGCCGGGCTGGACTCAACGCCTCCATGAGACGTGTAAGTGTCTGCCTGACCGCGTCCCTGTCCTGATCGCCCAAGGATGTGCTCTCCCAACCCGGCCACCGATCCACGTCGACATCCCAGAACTCCAGCGTGAAAGCCCGGTCCAGCACCTTGTCGGAAATACCCATGGTGGTCTCGTCCATGTTTACGGTGCCGATGAGGACCAGGTTGGGCGGGTAGCGAATGCTGGGCGGAATGCCGTATTCGTCTTCGTGGCCGCCGTGCAGCTCGATCGAGCCGTGTTCGAGCTCCATCGCGCTGAGAATCGGCGCCAGATACTGCTCCGGGTGGGACAGGTTCATCTCATCGAGTACGCATACGTGCGGTGTGGATGGATCTTCGTTTGCGCGCATCAGGAATCTCAGGAACTCGGTTTCGGTGTACCGGTTCTCACCAAGCGGGTTGACGTATCCCAGCAGCGGCGTCGGGTCGTACCAGCCGGGCTGCACTGCGATCGTCCGAATTCGTCCGTTGGACTCTCCGTCCTCTCCAGTCAGTGCCTTGGCGTACTCGATGGCGAGTTGTGTCTTACCGGTTCCACTGAGCCCGGCTTATTCGCGTAGGAGTGGAGAAAAAGTAGGCGCGTCCGCCGATTTGC
>JAPPKD010000352.1 GCA_028820215.1 Spirochaetaceae bacterium
ACCCACGTCGTCGCGCACAACCCCGAGGCGCGTGATGCGCACCTCAACCTGGGCAGCGCGCTGTTCGACGAGGACCGTTACGACGAAGGGCTTGCAGCGACCCGCATCGCCGTCGAGCAACGGCCGGACTCCGCCGGGGCGCTGGCCAACCTCGGCCGCGCACTGATCCACTTCGGGCGACTGCAAGAGGCCGAAGAGCACCTGCGCCGCGCCGTCGAGGTCGATCCTCGCAGCACGACGGCGCATCAGAATCTGGCCGAGACGCTGCGCAAGCAGGAGCGCTTCGCCGACGCGGTGGAGTCATATCGAGCGGTGCTTGCGATCGACGAGGGCCACCGCGCATTTGCCTATGCGGGCATGGGCATGGCGCTGTTCGGAGCTGGGCGCTACGCGGAAGCTCTCGACGCGACCGCCGAGGCGCTGTCGCTCCAGCCGGAACTCCCGAACGCGGCCATGCTGTACGTGCACATGGGCCGTTCCGCGCGGGAGTTGGGTCGGCTCGACGAGGCGGCGGCCCATTTCGAGCGCGGCACCGTAGTAGACCCGCACGACGTCGAACCGCTGCTGGAGCTTGCCGACGTCCGCGTCCGGCAGGGCCGGTCGGAAGAAGGCGAACGCATTCTGGCGGATGTCCTGGAGAGACGGTCGGGCGACCCCGCTTCGGTGCACCGCGTTGCCGAAACGCTCCGAACCTGGGGACGGCATGAGAAGGCGATCGCGAGCTACCGCGCGGCGCTCCGGGCCGACGCCGACTTTGCACCGTCCTACGCCGGGCTGGGAATCGCGTTGTTTCAGACCGAGCGCTACGAGGAAGCGATCGAGGCGCTGCAGCGGGCACTGGCGCTGCAGCCCGACCTGTCGATCGCGGGTTCCTCCCTGCGCGTCTTCCTGGGCCGCGCGGCGCAGAGGTTGGGCCGTCCGGATGCGGCGGAGCACTTCGCGCGGGCGGTGCGCGACGACCCGAGTGACTACGAGGCCCTCGATCATCTCGCCAGTGTCCGCTTCGGCCAGGAGCGATACCAGGACGCGCTCGCCCTCTACCAGACCATGACCGAGTTGGACCCGGACAACGCGATGACCCACTCCAATCTCGGGGCCGCGCTGTTCCACCTCGGGCGGCTGGAAGAGGCGCTGATCAGCGTCGAACGCGCGCTCGCCCTCGACCCCGACCTGGAAGCCGCCCGGATCGGCTTACGGGCGGTGCATGACGCGCAGGCACGACCGCAACGATAGCATTGAGTGGCGTGCCGGCCGGCAACGGGCTCCCGACCAACGCACCGATGGAGAGACCCTACTCCGCCCACGTGTCTGCGGAGGCCGGAGATTGCGAGGCCACCTTGCCGATGGTCCCTCCGCAGTCGAGCCGGGCGCGAAGCAACTGCACGCTGAACATCTGCCGCGGATCGGTCCACACCGCCGCCACATCGAATCCCGACACACCGGCCAGCAGAGCGAAGCCGTCCAGCGTGAACTTGTAAGACACCTCGGTGAGGATCGTCTCGCCGGCGGCGAATCGGAACCGTTCGCCGGCCACCATGACCGCTTGCTCGATTCCACTGACCAAGTGCATCTCGATGCGGCCGCGCGCGTGATCGTAGAACGACCGGTGAGCGAAGGCCGCAAGATCGAAATCGGCATCCAGGATGCGGTTGAGGTGTCGCAGTACGTTGAGGTTGAAGGCCGCCGTCACCCCCTGCCGGTCGTCGTAGGCAGCCTCCAGCACCGCGCGCTCTTTCGGCAGGTCCACGCCGACGAGCAGGCAGCCGCCGGGGCCGACGGTACGTGCAATGCCGTTCAGGAACGGCACCGCCTCCTGCAGGTTGAAGTTGCCGACGGTGGAGCCGGGAAAGTACGCGACCCGCGGCCCGCGCGCGGCGGCGGGCGGCAGGGTCACCGGACGGTTGTAGTCGGCGCACACGGGACACACTTCCAGGGCCGGGTAGCGATCGCGGACCGCGGCGACGGCCGTCTCCAACTGAGCGCGGCTTACGTCGATCGGCACGTAAGCCGCCGGGCAGGACAGATGATCGAGCAGGGCGCACGTCTTGGCGCTGCTGCCGCTGCCGTACTCGATGAGCACGCGGCCCGGACCGATGATCCGCCCCATCTCCGCTGCCGCCGCTGCCATGATTGCCTGTTCGGTCCGCGTGGGGTAGTAGTCGTCAAGGCAGGTGATCCGGTCGAACAGCTCGGAGCCGCGTTCGTCGTAGAGCAACCGGCAGGGCAGCCACTTCTGTTCCTGGCGGAGCCCGTCGAGCACCTGCGCGCGCAACTCGTCGAGCTGGGGGGTAATCGCCAGCTCCACCGCCGACCCCACGCCGGACGCCGCCTATCCGTCGTCCGCCAAGCGGATCCCGGAGAACTGCCAGCGCTTGTCGGGCGGGAAGAAGTTCCGGTACGTGGCGCGGATGTGGGAGCGCGGCGTGGCGCACGAGCCGCCGCGCAGTACGTGCTGACTGCACATGAACTTGCCGTTGTATTCGCCGAGCGCGCCGGGCGCCGGCCGGTAGCCGGGATACGGCGCGTAGTCGCTGGCGGTCCACTCCCACGCATCCCCGAACATCTGCCGCACGCCCACGCCGTGCGGGCAGCGCCGTGGATGGAACGCCATCTGCTCCGCGAAGTTGGCCGCCTCGGCCGCCGGCGTCACTTCTGCCGCCGCCGCCTCCCATTCGAACTCCGTCGGCAAACGTGCGCCGGTCCAGCGCGCGTACGCATCCGCCTCGAAGTAGCTGACGTGCACCACGGGCTCCGCCGGAGCCACCGGACGCACGCCGCTCAACGTCGATTGCCGCCAGTCGTTGCCGTCACGGCTCCAGTACAGCGGCGCGTCCCAACCCTGGCGGTTGACCGCATCCCAGCCGTCGGACAGCCACAACTCGGGGCGGCGGTAGCCGCCGTCGGCCATGAACTGCAGGTACTCGCCGTTGGTCACCAGCCGGTCCGCCAGCCGATACGGCTGCAGAAACCGCTGGTGCCGGGGTCCCTCGTTGTCGAAGGCGAAGCCCGGCCCGGCGTGTCCGAACCAGTGCAATCCGCCCTCGCAGGCAACCCAGCTCAGCGTCGTCTGCAGCGTACCGCTGCCGACGACGGGGGCCGGACGGTACGCCGGATGCAGGGGATTGATGCCGAACACGTGCTTGAAGTCGGTTACCATCAGTTCCTGGTGTTGCTGCTCGTGGTGCAGCCCGATCGCGGCGACCGTTGCCGCGCGCTGCGCGTCGACCGCATGGGAGTTCGCGAGCAGCTTGGTCACGTGCCGGTCGACATGACGACGATAGGCCAGCACCTCCACCACGGTGGGCCGCGCCAGCAGACCGCGGCTCGGGCGCGGATGCCTGTCTCCCACCGCGTTGTAGTAGGAGTTGAAGATGAAGCTGAAGCCCGGATGGAACGGCTCGTAACCAGTATTCTCCGGTGCCAGCAGAAACGTCTCGAAGAACCAGCTCACGTGCCCCAGGTGCCACTTGATCGGGCTGACGTCATCCATCGACTGGATGACGTAGTCCTCGGTGACCAAGGGCCGGCACAGCTCCTCGCTGAAGGCGCGCACGCTGCGGTAATCCGCAAGCACCGAACCGGGTTCGGCGATAGCCCGACCCTCGGACGAGGCCGGTCGCCCGGCGGCGTCATTGCTCACGGCAGCATCGTACGCCGCAGGCACGGTCTCGGTCGAGCTCAGGAGGGCCACCACCCTGAGACTGATCCCCTAAGTGAGTCGGATTGCCGCGCAGGCGGCGAGTCCGGCACTCTCACGAACAGGAGAGGATGGGCCGAGAGCGGAGCCGAAGGCGACGATCTTGAGGCGCGACGGTATTGGGGCGCGACGGTATTGGGGCGCGACGGTATTGGGGCGCGACGGTATTGGGGCGCGACGGTATTGGGGCGGAGGGTTTCGATGGCTCGATCTGAGTCGTGGCGCAACGTGTTACGGAACATGCGGCCGCAAGTACCGGCTCGACTTCCAGGGACGGCACCAAGGTGTCTGTGAAGCGACCGCGCGTCTGCCTGATCGCGCTGTCTGGTGCGCTCGGTGCACGCATGGACGCCTATTGCCGGCGCATCGCCGGCTTCGCTCTGGACATCGTCACGGAGCCTCCCGCTCCGCGCGATCCGCGTTATTCGGCCGCGGTCATGCCGGCAGAGGTCGCCGACCGCGTGCTCACGGAGCCGATCCAGCCGGCCTGGCCACTGATCGCCTACGGCCCGGACAGCCAACTGCCGAACCTGTTCCTGGCCGGCTGTGCCGACTACCTGCGCGACCCGTGGACGCCGGAAGAACTGGAGCTGCGGGTTCTGCGCGCCCTCGGACCCGCGACGGCGGCAACCGTGTTCGGGGACGACGGCACGCTGCGTCTGATGGGGAGAACGCTGACGGGACCGGATGGCACGGTCAGCCTGGGCGCGCAGGAAGCGGAGATCCTGCGCATGCTGGTGGCGAACCGCGGCGCCGTCGTGACCCGCGACGCCCTGTTCTACGCGATCTGGGGGCGCCCGCCCCGCCGTCGCAGCCGCGCCGTGGACATGCACGTGACCGCCCTGCGGCGCCACTTGGTTGCGGTGGCGGATCGGCGCGACAGCGCCCGGTCTCCGTCCACACGGCTGATCGTCACCGTACGTGGACGTGGCTACCGCCTCGATTGAGTTGAGGCGCACGGACCCCTACTACCGGCGGGCGGTGGATGACGCACCATGCCGTGGCCGCGCAACCGGACGTCTGGTACCAGGCGGCGATGGCGGGACGAGGCAAAGGGCAGCCGGGGGGGCGCGGCTGTCGCAGGCCGTTTCTCCCCGGGACGGTCTGGTGGCCCTGGTGCTCGGCGTGCTGGCGGCGGTCAGCTACATGCCTGCGCTTTCGGGCGGCTTCGTCTGGGACGACGTCATCTTCGCCGAGGAGCCGGTCATCCATTCGCCGGCCGGCCTGAAGAGCATCTGGTTCTCCCCCGCCGACATCAAAAACGAAGGCTACTACTGGCCGCTGGTCTACTCCAGTTTCTGACTGGAGCACAAGCTGTGGGGCTGCTGAACCCGGCCGGCTACCACGCCGTCAACATCGCCTTTCACCTCGCCAACTGCCTGCTGCTGTGGCGCTTGCTCGTACCGGGCGCCGCCGTGTTCGCCGTGCACTCCGTGCACGTGGAATCCGTCGCCTGGATCATCGAACGCAAGGACGTGCTGTCCGCGTTGTTCTACCTGGCGGCAGTGCTGGTCTGGGTCCGCTTCGTCGAGCAACCGCGGCCGTGGCGCTCCGGGCTGGCGCTGGTGCTGTTCACCGCCGGACTGCTGTCCAAGTCGGTGGTGGTGACGCTGCCCGTGGCGCTCGCGATCTGGCAGTGGTGGCAGAGCGGCCGCGCGAGATGGATGGATCTGCTGCGCCTGGCGCCCTTCGCGGCGGTCGCGGCAGGGATTACGGCGGCCGACCTGTCGTTCTACACCTCGCGGGAGCCGCTGGAGCTTGGTTACACCTTGGCCGAGCGGGCGCTGATCGCATCGAGAGCGCTGTGGTTCTACGCCGGCAAGCTGCTCTGGCCGGCCGATCTGGCGGTCATCTATCCGCTGTGGGAGATCGACGCGCGCGACCTGAAGATGTGGGCGTACTTGGCGGCTGCGGCGGCGCTGGCAGCCGGGCTGTGGGTCGCGCGGCGGCGGATCGGGCGGGGGCCGCTGGCAAGGGTGCTGTACTTCGCGGTGACGCTGGGGCCGGTGCTGGGGTTCGTGGACTACGGCTACATGCAGTTCTCGTTCGTGGCCGACCGGTTCCAGTACCTGGCGGGCATCGGGGTGCTGGCGGTGGTGATCGGCGGGGCGGCGCACGGGGTTGGAAGGCTGCCGAAAGCGTGGCGGCGTGGCGCGCCGTCTTCTGGGTGACGCCGATCTCCCGGCGGATCTCGAGGGCAAGCGGCTGATGCCGGTCAACCGCGGCCAACACGGGATCCAGCGACGCGACCCGAAGCTGTACGAGCCCATCACGGACGCCGACGCCGAGGTGATCTGCTACCCGCCCGGCACCGGCCGAGCCCGGCCGGACAAGCGCATCTCGGACGCCCGTGCGGCGCTTGAGAAGCTGGTGCGCGCGGTGACGCTATGGCGATCGACGGCCGCCCGCTGCCCCCGGTCCCGAGGCGGCACACGTGCATAGAGGGACGGCACACATGCTGGGCGACGATAGCTGGCAGATTCACTCTGCCGACCTGAGCGGCGCGGATCTGCGCAGCGCCAACCTGTACGGTGCCGACCTGCGCTACGTCGCCTTGGAAGGTGCGGACCTGCGCGGTGCCTACCTGGCCAACGCCGACCTGTGCGATGCCACCCTGAAGGGTGCGGACCTGCGCGGTGCCGACCTGTGGGGCGCCAAGCTGAGCGGCGTGATCCTCGAAGGTGCGGACCTGCGCGGCGCCCTGCTGGGCGAAGCCGACCTGAGCGCCACCACCTTGGAAGGTGTGCACCTGCGCGGTGCCAGCCTGTACGGCGCCGACTTGAGCGGTGCCTACCTGAGCGGTGCTCATCTGAACGGTGCCTACCTGGACGGCGCTGACCTGATCGGTGCTTACCTGGGCGGTGCGGATCTGCGCGGTTCGTTCCTGGGCAACGCCGACCTGGATCATGCCGAAGGCCTCGATGAGGCCGATCTGCGCGGCGTGCAGGGATGCGATCGCACCGGCTTGCTGCCCGGCTGTTCGGGCGACGAGTAAGCTGAGCGCGCGCCGGGGCGCCGGCTGTCGATAATGGGCTATAAATGTGTGGACAGTTCACAGCCCACGCTCGGCCTGCCCGGACTCCGCCAACTCTCCTCGCCTTGCCCGCCTTCACATCTCGACGACGGAGCCCTGGAGATAGCAAGCTGTCCGGCGACCTCCCGCCTCGCCCGCGCCGCCATCGCCAAGGCACACCAAGTCGACGGTGCCCCGACCCCGCCGCCGATGCGCTCGTGCGCCACACCCTGCACCGCAACGGCCGCGAAGGCAGAGGGCGCGACCGGGCCGCCGGACTCTCCTGGGCCGCAGCCGAAGCCGCCGCCTTCATTCGCTGCCGCCGCAGGCACCCTCGCCGGACTGCGCGACGCGCCATCATCCGCTTCGACGCCGATGCCCCCTTGCGCGTGCCCAGACACTCGTTGCGCGTGGGACAGCCCAATCGCTGGCCGCCGCCAACGCCCGTGCTTACCGAGCTGCGCGCTCTACGTGCATGCCGAGTGGGCGCGGCGCGAGCCGGGGGCGCGCAGGCGCTACGGCGCGGGGCAGTAGCTGCGAGGATCCGACGTCAGTCAGCCACCAGGGAGCGATTACGCCCGCAACCGCCCGTTCGGGTGTACCGGGGGGAGGGTAGCAGGGTCCGAGGGCCGTGACGGGCCGCTATGAGTACCGCATCTCTCCGGTTCGCTACACTTGGCGTGGCCATGTATGATGGCACGGAGAATGGAGAGTTGAGTGAGCCCATGAGGAGGGTTCTGCGAGCGATCGGCCGCAGCGGTGGATGACGACGCCGAGCGGTCCGAACAGAAGCCCGGCGAGGAGACGACGATCATAGCTGCGGGGCGTTGGCACATGGAGAAGTCAGGCGTCCACCACGCCCGGATACTTCGAACTGAGATGTCATCGGGGCTCCCCCGATCTGCCAGCACGGAGGTGGCTCTTGGCTCCCATCGAGATCACCGGGCGCAGGTGCCCGAATTGCAACCACCGTCGCGCCGAGGTAATCGACCAAACTCCCTTGGTCGTGCTGCGCTGCTGCCGGTGCGGACAACGGTACTTGCCGAATCAGCCGCGAAACCAGCGTGCTGCCCAAGCTGAGAGAGGTCGACGGACACCGGCTTCGGGTGGGGGGACTGGCGAGTGTCGTATGCCTTGATGTCGAGTCACATCTGCTGAGAGTCGCGGCAATCCTGCCGCGCTGGGGAGGCATACCGATGAAGGATCGTTTCCGGACCTTCACGCGCGACGGCGAGCAGCGCGTCGAGATTCCGCTCGCAGAGTACCGCGCACTGCTGGATGCCGCCGACGAAGACGCCGTCGACGCGGCGATCCTGCGGCGCATTCTCGACGATCGTGACCAGGATTGGGTGCCGGGCGGCGTGGTCAGACGTTTGGCGGCCGGCGAGAACGCGGTGCGCGTCTGGCGTGAGCATCGCGGATTGAGAGCGTGCGACCTCGCTGCCGCGGCCGGGATCGGGAGATCCTACCTCTCTGCCATCGAGACCGGCAGGAAGCCCGGCTCGATCAGGGCTCTGCAGGGCATAGCCGAGGCGCTCGGGGTGACCATCGACGACCTGGTGGAGCCGGCATGCACAGGAAGCGCCGGCGCGGCACAGTGACGGGGCCATGCGCATCTACATCAGCCGCCAATTGCAGAACCCGGAGTTCTCCTCCGGCGCCCGCCGGGCGGGGATCGCCCGCCTGGGCGAGCTTGCCGACGTCGAGGAGCTGCCCGCCCCGCTGACCCCCGCCGACGCACCCGGCGTGGTCGCCGTGATCGCCGACGGCACCTTCTTCTCCGATGAATTCTACGCCGCTGCCGGCGACCTTCGGGTCGTGGCGCGCTGGGGCGTCGGGTTCGACCAGGTCAACCTCGCCGGGGCCAACCGCTACGGCGTGCCGGTCACCGTCACCCCCGTGCACATGGACACCGTGGCCGAGTACACCATCGCGCAGTGGATGGCCACCATGAAGCGCACCTACACCTTCAACCGGATGGCCCACGCCGGGGACTGGCGGGTGATCCGCTGCTTCGACGTCCAGGGCTCCTGCCTCGGGCTCTACGGGTTCGGGCGCATCGGTCAGGAGGTGGCGAAGCGGGCCGTCCCGCTGCTGGGCGAGCGCGGCCGGCTGCTGGTGTACGACATCCGCGACGACATCGCAGAGCTCGCCGCCCGCTTCGGCGCCGAGGCGGTGGCGGAGCCGGAGGAATTGTTCCGCCGCTGCGACACCGTGTGCGTGCACGTCTCCGGGGCCGACCCGGTGGTGGGCTACGAGCACCTCGCCCTCATGCAGCCGCACGCGTCCGTGATCAATCCGTCCCGCGGGACGCTGGTGGACGACGACGGGGCGCACCGCGCCGTCGAGGAGGGAAAGATCTTCTACTACGTGGTCGACGACCCCGTGGACGGCCCGCGCGCCATCCACCGCGACCACCCGCGCATCATCGCCACCAACCACTCGGGCGGCATCACCGTGGAGTCCTCCGCGCGCCTGGATGCCAAGACCTTCGAGCAGGTGACCGACGCCGTGCACGGGCGCCAGCCCGACCACGTGCTCAACCCGGAAGCTCTGGACCATCCGCGCGTGCGCGCGTGGCTGCGGGAGCGCCGCTGAGGCGGGCCGGCCGCTACTCCCCGGCGGACGCCGCCGGCAGATAGATCCGGTTGTCGTGCACGGACGCCACCGCGGTGTCGTCCCGGAGCCGGGCCTTGACCAACTCGCGGTCTTCGCCGTCGTCCAGCCGCACCAGCGAATAGCCGCCGCCGGCCATCCCGCCGTCGCGGCGCACGATCACGCTGTGCGGGTCGATGCTGCCCGGCGCCGATGCCCCCCGCGAGGTGGCACCGGGATCGCGGAAGCGTCTGTCGGAGCGCAGAGACTGGCCGGAGGAGGCTGCGGGGTAGGAGCCGAACAGCGCGAACGCGTCCAGCACACCGGCCTGCGCGAGCATCGTCCGCACCTCGCGCAGGGTGAGCGAGGGGGTAACCCCGGCCAGCAGGGCCAGGACGCCGCTCACGTTCGCGGCCGCGATGGAGGTTCCTTGGTCCAGGGTGACGATCCAGGGCTCCGGACCGGGGTTGCCGCCTGCGCCCAGCACGGGCACCTCTGCCCGCCTGTCGCCGCCGGGTGCGATGACGTCGATCTCGGGTCCGGCGTTGGACGTGGGCGCGAGCGATCCGCCGATCCCCGCTGCCGCCACGGCCAGGGTGTAGCGGGAGTTGGCCGGGGCGCGCACCGCGGAGCCGTGGTTGCCGGCGGCGGCCACCACGATGACGCCGGCCGCCGTGACGCGGCGCAGGGCGTCCTCCAGGACCTCGTCGGGAGGCCCCGGCAGGGAGTCCGCGAGGCTGAGATTGATGACTTCCGCCGGCCGGCCCGGGATGCGGCCGGAGTCGTTCTCCAGCCCGGCCGCGTACAGCAGGCCCTGTGCGACGTCGTAGCTCGTCGCGCCGCGCGGCGCCACCACGCGGACCGGCATGACCGTCACCCGCGAGCGGCCCCACGGCCACCCCATGCCGGCCACGCCGCTGCCGTTGTCGGTATGAGCGGCGATGATGCCGGCGATCGCCGTGCCGTGCCGGGGTCCGCCGGTTGCCGGATCCGTGGCGTCGGGATCGATGCCGTCGCCGTCGGCGGCGGCCACCGGGTCGCGGATGAAGTCGTAGCCGGCCGCGGCATTCAGGTTGGGCAGCAGGTCCGGGTGCGGGACGTAGCCGGTGTCCAGCACCGCCACCACCACCGGCTCCGGCTCCGGCAGCACCCCGGCCGCGAGCGACTGCCACACCGCAGGCAGCCGGAGCTGGCGCAGCGGCCACTGGCCGTCGCCGGATCCGCCGCAGCGGACGCCGGCGGCCGGATAGCACGGATCGTCGGGAACCGGAGTCCGCCCCGGCAGTGCCGCCACGACTGCGTGGGCCGAGTCCTGCAGGTCGAACCCGGTCACGCCCGAGCGGCGCACGCGGACGGTCAGGGTGTGGCGTCCGGGCGCAAGGGGACGCGGCGGCCGGTAGGATCTGGCTTCGGGGTCCAGGTGCCGGTACGGTCCACCGTCCAGGGACACCTCGACGGCGGCGACTCTCGGCGGGATGCCGCTCCATTCCCAGAGCGGCGGATTCGCGTATTCGCCCAGCAGCACGGACCGATGCACCGACACGCTCAGCATCGCCGGCTCCTCGCACGCCGCGAGCAGCGCCGCCATGACGGTACCGGCAAGCAAGGCGGGAAGCCGAGACGCGATCATGGCAACTCCGAGCGGACCGAGCCGCCGGCGGCGCGGATCACCCTACTCCTTTGTCGATCCGTGCGGTCGACATGAGTCGCGTGCGAACCGGCTCTCTGCTCAGGCGGAGAACGTGCGCGGCCTGAAGTCCCGCGGGTTGGTGATGCTCGCGCTGCTGCCGGTGGCCCGGATCACATACAGCCCCTGCCGCTCCGCATGGCGGTCGGCGGCTTCGTCCGCCTTCAAGTAGGCCACCGCTCCGTACACCGTGCTCCCCCGGTACCGCGGCATCAGGTCGGTGAACTCCCGCATCCGCCCCACGAAGTGGTCGACCTGACGCACCTTAAGCGTGGTCTTGACCTCGACCACCACCACCTCGGCGCCGTTGACGGCGATGATGTCGAACTCCCAGCTCCGCTCCCCGCGATGTCGGACGTTGGTAAGCGTGTGTTCGACCTCGATGCCACGCTCCTTGAGCAGCTCGATCAGGTCGCCCTCCACGAGCGCCTCCATCAGCTTGCCCCACTGACCGTTGAACAGCTCGTCGAGCCCGCGGAAGCGCCGGTCGGCCTCCT
>JAPPKD010000149.1 GCA_028820215.1 Spirochaetaceae bacterium
CGGCCAGCGCCTCCACCTCGTCCTGGTCGACGCAGCAGGCATAGCGTATGCCGCCCTTGGCCGGCAGGAGATGCGAGCTGTGGGTGGCGCGCCAGCCGCGGAAGATGTGGAACACGCCGTCGTCCAGCCGCACCGGGAAGTGGAGCTGCAGCACCGAGTCGCACGCCTTGATCTGCTCCGGCAGGCCGGGCGGCAGGTCCAGGTGGCGCAGCGCCCGGTCCACGGTCAGGGACAGCCCTTCGTTGAAGCTCGGCTCTGCGGCGACGGGCCGCGTGTCGACGGTGCTCATCGCATGGTCAACGTACTGCCGCCGGCCGCGGGAGAGAAGCCCGTTCGCCGCCGCGCCACTCGCCGGACCAGTCGATGTGCACGAGCTCGTCGGGATCACCGACGACGTCCTACGCTACGTCTACGTGCGAGTGACGCGCCAGTCGTCTCCCGGGATGATCCGCCGCATGAACTCGTCGAACATCGGCACGGTGAAGGCGGCGGCCCCGTGGCTCGGACTCCAGATCATGCCCTTGTTGATCAGTTGACCGCGAAGCGGAGCGACCGAGGTCACCAGGGTGCCCAGTTCCCGCGCGGTCTCTCCGGAGCGATACGGACCGGTCCCGAGCTCGGCCATCGCGCGCAGGTACCGCTTCTCCGCCGGAGTGAGCCGATAGAACCGGACCAGGAAGAAGCTCGCATCCAGCGCCGCGATCGCCCATTCCGACGCCGTATCGACGACCGCGGCCGTGATCGGGGAGCGTTCCGCGGCGTCCCACACGTGCTTTCCCCATTCCTGAAGGAAGTACGGATAGCGCTGCGTTCTCGTGACGATCGCATCCAGCGCGTCGTCGTCGATCGTCACGCCCTCGTCGGCAGCGGGCTTGGCGATGGCGAGCCTTGCGTCCTCGTCCGAAAGCACGCCGATCTCGGGAAACTCGAACAGGCGCTCGGCGTACGACTTCGCCTTGCCCATGCGGCCTCGCAATTGTGGCAGGCCCGCCCCCACCATCGTGACCGGCAACTGCCGCTGAGAGGCGCGGTGGAGCGCGATGATGAGCGCCGCGAGCTCCTCCTGGCGCACGTATTGCAACTCGTCGACGAACAGGGCGACGCACGCCCCGGCCGCCTTGGCCGCCCTGCCGACGACCTCGAACAGATCCTGCAGGTCCGATTCCAGATCGCCGTTATCGGCCAGGCCCGGCTCCGGCTCGAAATCCAGGCCGACCTCGATGTCCTGATACTTGACCTTGAGGGCACGGACAAAGCCCGCAAGACCTCTGAGAGCGAGGCGGGCGAGCTCACCGGCAGCGCCGCCAGCGGAGAGTCTCAACATCGCCGAACGCAACTGGGGCGCCAGCATCGACGGCAAAGACCGATCTTCCGGGGCCTCGATGCGGAGCGCGCGGACGCCTCTGGCCTCGGCATCGTCGAGGATCCGGTCGAGCAGCACGGTCTTGCCCACACCCCGGAGGCCGACCATGATGATGCTCTTGCCGGGTCGGCCGATCATCGCCCGCTGCAACGCGACGAGCGCCGTGCTGCGGATCTCGTCGCGACCGGCCAACTCGGGCGGCGGCGTGCCGGCCCCAGGCGTGTACGGATTGCGGATCGGGTCCACTGCTCAGGAGTCTATGCGGATCTTAGCAATCTTACAAGAAATCGATAAGATCCCTAATCTCCACATAATCGAAGAGGACCAGACCTGTCATGAGCACCACGGGAAGAGTCGTCGGCAAGGCGGCCATCGTTACCGGCGCCGCTTCCGGGATCGGCCGGGCCACCGCCGAGGTTCTGGCGCGTGAAGGCGCCTCGGTCTGCATCGCCGACGTCGACGAAGCGGGGGGCCGGCAGGTCGCCGGCGGGATACGGGCCGCGGGCGGCACGGCGATCGTCGTCCGTGCCGACGTCGGCGCGCGCGATGACGTCATCGGCATGTTCGCGCGCACCGAGGAGGCATTCGGACGGGTCGACATCGTGCACAACAACGCCATCCGGGTACGCGACGGCGTGGCGACCGAGCTGGACGAGAAGGACTGGGACGACACCCTGAACGTCGGCCTGAAGGCGATCTTCCTGGCGGCCAAGTACGGGATCCCCGTCATGCGCAGGACCGGCGGCGGTGTGATCGTCAACACCGGTTCCGTGCACTCGCTGGTGAGCCTGCCCGCGTGCACGGCCTACGACGCGGCCAAGGCCGGTGTCCTGGGCCTGACCAGGACCCTCGCCATCGACTACGGGCCGGACATCCGCGTCTGCGCCGTGCTGCCCGGCGCGATCCTGACGCCGGCGTGGGAGGGGGCGCCGCCCGATCAGGAGGTCCGTTATGCGCAGATGGTGCCCGCCAAGCGCCTGGGCACGCCCGAGGACGTGGCCAACGCGGTGCTGTTCCTGGCCTCGGACGAGGCGTCCTTCATCACCGGAACGGCGCTCACGGTGGACGGCGGGATGCTGGCGCGCACCGAGTAGTGCTGCGGCCGACTCGCCGGGCGGCTTGACCGGCAGGCCGCCCGGGTCGAGTATCGGCTGTCATGGCGAAGATCTACCGCGCCGCGCTGCTGGGGTGCGGCACACGGGGCGGACACGCATCGCGCGGGTATCGCTACCACCCGCGCACCGACGTGGTCGGGCTCTGCGACCTGGACCGCGAGCGGCTGGACACGCTGGGCGACGAGCTCGGCGTCGGCGCCCGCTTCGACGACATCGAGCAGATGCTGGCGGCCGTCGAGCCGGACATCGTCATCGTGCCGGTGCAGACCGACCTGCACTTTCCGCTGGCCATGCGCGTGCTGGCCGCCCGCTCCTGCCACCTGGACGTGGAGAAGCCGATGACGGTCGACCTGGCACAGGCCGACACGCTGCTTGCGCGGGCCGAGGAGCTGGGCACCCGGATCGCCGTCCACCACCAGGGCAGCTCGCTGCGGTCGCTCCGCGCCGTCAAGCAGGCGCTGGACGCGGGCCGCATCGGCGTGCCGCTGCACGTCACCTCCAACGGCAAGGGCTACTACGGCGGCTACGAGCTGATGAACATGGGCACGCACATGCTCAGCGGGCTGCTGTCGGTGACCGGGCCGTGCCGGCGGGTGACCGCCACCCTGCTCACGAACGGACGGCCGATCACGGCCGAGGACGTGGTGCAGTCGCCGTCCGGGATGGGCACCATCGCCGGCCAGCAGATCACGGCCACGCTGGAATTCGACCAGATGCTCACAGGCACCCTGCACCAGCACATGTTCCCGGGCATCGAGCGGGAGGCGCTGGGCTTCGAGATCGCCGGCACCGAGGGGCGTCTGCGCTGGCACTACGACGGCGGCTGGATCCTGCCGGTGCCGTGGGCGGTGCCGGGCCGCGCCGAGTGGGAGGCGCTGCCGGAGCAACAGCCTCCGGCGCCAGTGCCGGACGGGGTGTCGGAGGGCGAGTACTGGTACGTGGACGACTACGTCAACGCGCTGGACGCCGGCGGCAGCCCTCCCTCGGACGGGCGCCGTGGGCGCCACATCATCGAGATCATCCTGGCCATCTTCGAGTCCGGCGCCTACCGGCGGCCGGTCACGCTGCCGCAGACCGAGCGCGACCACCCGCTGCTGCGCCTGCGCCACGAGGCCGGCCTGGGCGATCCGGACCCGGCCCCGCGGCCGTACCGGGAGTGGCTGGCGGTGCAGGCCGGCAAGCACGGCTGGCCGGTCGAACGCACGGGGGCGCTGCCATGATCCTGGACCGGCTGGACAACGCCGACACCTACGCGGCCGTCGACGGGCTGGCCGATGCGTTCGCGTTCCTGCGCCGCGGCGGCTTCGACGCCCTGGCCACCGGCCGCCACGAGGTCGGCGGCGAGCGCATGTACGTGATGGTCAACCGCTACACCACGAAGGCGCCGTCCGAGCTGCCGTACGAGGCGCACCGCGCTTGGCTGGACGTGCACTACATCGTCTCCGGCCGGGAGACCCTGTACTGGGAGGACATCGCCGCGATGCCGCCCGGAGAAGGCTACCAGGCCGACGGCGACGCGGAGCTGTTCCGCCACGACCGCGGCATGCCGGTCGTCCTGGAACCGGGCATGTTCGTCGTGCTCTACCCGCAGGACGCCCACAAGCCCGGCTGCGTCGCCGGCTCGGCCGTGCCGACCGTCAAGGTGGTCGTGAAGCTCAGGCTCTGACGGTTGCGGGCCGGGGTCAGCGCTGGCGCCGGGACCGCTTGCCGCCGCCGGACAGGTGGCGGACCAGCCAGTACGCCAGATAGGCCAGCAGCAGCAGCGGACCGGCGGTCGCGCCGACGAACAGCGGCGTGATCGGAGATCCGTAGACGGTGAGCTCGCGCACGCCCTCGTACTCCTCGATCTCCGCCAGTGACACGAAGCCGCCGACGAAGATCCCGACCATCAGCACCGGAAGGGCCAGCACGTAGACAGCGTGCAACGCGGTCCGGACGGGTGGGGTCATGGCTTTGCCTCACCTCCATGGTACCGCCGGTGGACCGGAAGTGTCACCGGTAGCGGGTCAGTTTGGAGAATCGGGCGCCTGGTCGTGCCGGTACAGCCTCTGCGCCCGCGACGGCCGGCTCACCCCGCCGGCACGAGCCGGAGCCGCCACCGAGTGACAGAACACCTTATAAATATTGATATCCAACTTTACTTTATGAAGGTAAATGCGTATCATGGCGTAGAAATGGAACGCCTTCGATCAACGACTGAGGCGTCCTCACGCGGCTGATGCGGAAGAGGCTGGAGGGCGTCGTTGCGATGATGGAGGCCACGACGCTACGGCGCGGGTTCCGCCCGCTTTCAGCGCCCGTTAAGCCCCGGTTTATGCCCGGCGCGCTATGCTCTGCGTGGGTCCGTAGCGGTGCAGGGAAAGGTGCTGGTCGTGGAGGATGATCGCGCCATCAGCGATCTGTTGCGCATGTACCTGGAGAAGGAAGGCGTCGAGGTCACGGTGAAGGACTCGGCCGAGGGAGCGCTGCCGGCCATCGAGGAGCAGGAATTCGACCTGTTGCTGCTGGACGTCAATCTTCCCGGCAGGGACGGATTCGAGCTGCTGGCCGACCTGCGCCGCCGCCACGACCTGCCGGTGCTGGTCCTGACCGCCCGCGACGCCGAAGAGGACAGCATCTTCGCCTTCGGCGTCGGCGCCGACGACTATGTCACCAAGCCGTTCTCCCCCAAGGTGTTGACCGCCCGCGTGCGCGCCCACCTGCGCCGCCGGCGTGCGTCGGCGGAGGCGGCCGAGCCGAGCCTGCGCTATGGGCCGCTTGCCATCGACCCCGACGGGTACGCCGCAACGCTCGACGGACAGCCCCTCAACCTGGCGCGCCGGGAGTTCGAGCTGCTGGCGATGCTGGCCGCCTCGCCCGGGCAGGTGTTCACCGCCGAGCAGATCTACGACCGCGTGTGGGGCAACCGTTTCGGCGACCTGTCGACGGTCACCGTGCACGTGCAGCGCATCCGCAAGAAGCTTGGCGACGACGGTGCCCGCTGGGTGCAGACCGTGCGCGGCGTCGGCTACCGGTTCAGCGCCGCCGCGGAGGACTCCTCGTGAGGCTGCGCACGCAGCTCCTGCTGCTGGTGGCCGCGGTCGCCCTGTCGCCGGTGCTGGTCTCCGCCATCTACGCCGGCGCCAGCGCCGTGCTGCGCCAGCGTGACTTTCCTCTGGCCATGCGCTCGATCCATGACGATCTGCCGCGGGTGCTGGCCGGCGAGCAGGAGACCATCGACCTGCCTGACGGGGTCGTGCTGACCGTGCTGGACGTCGAGAACCTGGTGCTGTTCTCCACGGGCAGAGAGTATGGCCCCGGCGCCGCCGTGGACCCGCGCGAGGTGCTGCGCGCCTCCCGCGAGAGCCGCGACATCCACATCAGGCTGGAGCCGCTGTTCCGGAACGGCGAACTGGCCGGCACGTTCCTGCTCAGCGTACCGGCACGCGCGATCCCCGCCCTGGCACGGCCGGGCTGGCTCGGCTGGATGCTGCGCTACGGGCTGTGGATCTTCCTGCCGCTGGCGGTGATCGCCGCCGGCGGGGCCTGGATCATCGCCACCGGGGTCAACCGCTCGGTCACGCGCCTGCAGCGCGCCACCCGCAGGGTCGCCGACGGTGACCTGGACTTCGAGCTGGACGCTCGCGGCAACTCGGAGCTGGCGTCGCTGGCGCGGTCGTTCGACGCCATGCGCGGCGCCCTCAAGGAGGAGACCGAGCGCCGTTCGCGGCTGCTGGCCGCGGTGACGCACGACGTGAAGACGCCGCTCACGGCGATCAAGGGCTACCTGGAGGCGATCGCCGACGGCATGGCCGAGGATCGCGAGACCCGTGACCGGTACCTGGAAATCATCGCCGAGAAGGCTGACCTGCTCGGCGCGCGCGTCAGCGAGCTGATCGAGTACGTTCGGCTGTCGTCCAGCCAGTGGCACATCGAGCCGGTTCCGACCGGACTGGCCGCGTTCCACCGCAAGCTCTGCGCGGGAGTCGCCGGCGACGCCGCCGTGCTGAAGCGGCGCCTGCGGCACGAACTCCGCATTCCCGAACGACTGGAGGCGCCTCTGGATGCCACGCTGCTGTCCCGCGCGTACGAGAACATCCTGGACAACGCCCTGCGCTTCACGCCGGAGGACGGCACCGTGACCGTGTCGGCGTCCGTCGCCGACGGCGGCGACGTCGAGGTGCGCATCGCCGACTCCGGCCCCGGCATCGCCGCGGAGGACCTTCCCCACCTGTTCGACCCGTTCTACCGCGGCGCCGGCACCTCCTCCGGCTTCGGACTGGGCCTGTCGATCGCGCGCAGCATCACCGACGCGCACGGCTTCAGCCTCGAGGTGGACAGCCGGCAGCCGCCCGGAACGACGTTCGTGATCACTGTCCCCGCGCGGCTGATCTCAGCCGGCGATGGGCAGCACCGTATAATGGGCACGGAGGTGATCCCTACCGATGTGCAGCACGCCGCGGCGGGCGTTGGGCCCGCCACGATTTCGAAGGATCCGCGCGCCGCACCATCGGCGGCCGATCTCGCCTCGACCCCATCCGCGGGCCTTGGGCAAGGCCTCCGCGGATGACCCCTGTTGGAGGAATTCCATGAAGACTCGCACCCTGCTACCGGTTCTCGTCGCCCTGCTGGCGGCGCTCGCGCTTCCCGCTGCCGCGGAGGAGCTGTCCATCACCGGGATGCTGACCACCGCCGAAGCGGCCAACCCGACACTGCAGTCGGCGGCGCTGACGCTGGAGAACTCCCGCGTCGCCTACGACCGCTCAATCGCCTCCTCGGACGCGCGCCTGGACCAGATCAAGGCCGAGCTGCAGTGGGAGCGCGCGCAGCTCACCTTCGGGCAGGCAACCGTACGCGAGCTGCTGTCGCTGGCTGAGGCGTACGTGCGCCTGCAGCAGGCCAATGAGAACCTGAGCATGCTGGAAGAGCGCCTGCGGCTGGCACAGCTCGACCTCCAGCAGGCCGCCGAGCGCGTCGAGATCGGCGCTGCCAGCCCGGTCACCGAGCTGCAGGCCCGCGTGGCGGCGCTCAGCGCGGATCTGAACCTGGCGGGCGCGCGCAACACGCGCCAGTTCACCACGCTGCCCGACCTGGCGGAAGCCACCGGCATCGACATGGCCGTGCTGGACGCGGCGGTGCTCACGTCGCAGCCGCCGGCCGTATCCGATCCCGGCGCCCTCGACTCCTATCTTGCGACGACGGCGGAACGGGCCGAGCACGACTTCGCTGCCCGGCAGCTCGAGATCGACGAGCTGGACCTGAAGTTGAAGTCCATGCAGGGCACCTCGCCGCTGGACCTGCAGACCGCCACCAACACCGTGACCAGCAGCCGGGCCACCGTGGAGAGCACCGCGTCCGACTTGCAGCTCGCGACTGCCAGCGCCTATGCCAGCGCGCAGCAGGCGCTCGGCACCGTGACCTTGCGCGAGTTGCAACTCGAGCTGCAGGCGGAGAACACCCGGCGCACCCAGGAGCAGTTCGACGCCGGCCTGCTCACCGAGTCCCAGCTCGCCTCCTCGCAGGCCGACCTGGTGGGCGCACAGGACGCGCTGCGCGCGGCGCAGTGGGCGGCCTATTTCGCGTGGATCCGCCTGCATGACGCCGCCGGCACCGACGTGCTGGCGGTCTGGGAGAGCCGGTGAGCCGACGGTTCTGGCTGCCGGCGCTTACCGCGCTCGTCGTCGCGGCGTCTCCGGCAGCCGCCCAGGGTCTCGACCTGGCCGCCGCGATCCGGGCCGCCCTTGCCTTCCACCCGTCGGTGGTTCAGGCGCGGG
The DNA here is from genome assembly GCA_028820215.1 of Spirochaetaceae bacterium. Next base: position 8,232 of record JAPPKD010000149.1, read on the forward strand.
CGGCCCTGGAGTCGGCGGCGCTCTCGCTGCGCCTGGCGGAGATCGACCACGGCGGCGTGTCCGTGTCGGTGCGCGCCACCCCCGCCAGCGGCGGCGTCAGCCTGGCCCCATGGGAGGACGGCACCTTCGAGGACGTGGTCGAGACCTTCGACGCGGACGCCAGCGGCACGCTGTCGGCGGAGGTGGAGTTGCCGTGGGGGATGAGCATCGCCGGCTCCTACACCGCCGGGGTCGAGCTGGACGACCTGGACCGCCGCGGAACGAGCGACGAGGAGCGGTTCACGGACGCGCAGAGCGTCTCCATCTCCCAGGACCTGCTGCCGGCCGGCCGGTTGTCGCCGACCGCCGTGGCCCTGGCGGGGCGCCGCGCCGACCTGCGTCTGGCCCGCCTGCGCGTGCGGACCACGCAGAGCGACGTGGCGCAACAGGTCGCCCTGACCTTCGTGAGCCTGACCGAACGCACGGCGGCGCTGGCCGTTGCCGAGGAGCGCCTGGCCATCGCGGAGCGCGAGCTGGCCAACACGCGGTCGCTCGTGGAGCAGCAGGCGGCCGACCGGATCGCGCTGCTGGGCGCCCGCATCACCGCCATCGAACGACGCAATGCCGTCGCCGACGCGCGCGCGTCGCTGGCGCTGGACACCGCGGCGTTCTTCGCCGACCTGGGTCTGCCGGAGACCGCGCTGATCGCTCCGTCGGTCGAAGCCGGTGCGCTGCGCCGAGCGGCGCGCGACCTGCTGGAGACATCCGCGGGCATGGCCGATCCCGACAGCGCCCTGGCAGTGCTGGAGGCGCGGGCGCAGCTCGATGCAGCACGGCTGCAGCTTGCGCAGGCGCAACGCGGGTCGCTCCCGTCCCTGTCCCTGACGCTCGCCTACTCCAAGGGCTCCGGACCCCCGGGCCTGGGAGGCTTGAGCGTATCGGTGACCGGCAGCTACACGCTGTACGACGGCGGCAAGCAGGCGATCGCCGTGCAGCAGGCGGGGGCGCGGGTGGACTCCGCGCAGCGGGCGCTCCTCACCGCACAGAGCGCGGCCGAGAGCGGCCTGCAGCGGTCGCGGCTCGACCTGGAGCGCGCCATCGCGGCCGAGGAGCTGGCCGCGCTGCGCCGGGAACGCGCCACCCTGGAGGCCGATCAGGCGGCCCGCCGGCATGCCGCCGGCGCGCTCAGCGACGCCGGGCTGGCCGACGCGGCGTTGCCGCTGCAGGAAGCCGAGGACGCCGCGCTGGCGGCCGTCCACGCACTGGGCGGCGCCTACCTGGCGCTGGCGATCGACCTCTCGGGCGACCTGCAGGACGCGCTGGCCGCGATCGCCGGGTAGGCGGAAGCCCGGTCGCGCGGCACCCGCCGACATCGGTTGATGGGGTACTATCCGCTGCGTGATGCAACGGCTACCTGACCACGTCTTCGCGGGGCTGGCAGCGCACGACACGCCGACCGTCTTCAACGCCATGGTCACGCGTTTCGGCCTGCCGAACCTGGAGTACACCGACCACACGATCCGCTCCCTGCTTCCCGAGCTGGGCAGCGTGATCGGCTACGCGGCCACCGTCGAGGTGACCACCAATGACCCCGATTCGCCCGCGGCGAGCTGGCGCGACCACTATCGCCACCTGGAGGAAACCGAAGGGCCCCACGTGGTGGTCATGCGTGACGTCGACAGTTACCCGGGGCGCGGCGCGTCGTTCGGGGACGTCATGGCGGTCATGCACCGGCGGCTCGGCGTGGCCGGCGTGATCGTCGACGGCACCATTCGCGACCTGGACGGGATCCGCGACGTGGGGCTCCCGATGTTCGCGTGGGGGGTGGTGCCCGGCCACGGCGTGTTTCGTCCCGTGCGCGTCGGCGCGCCGATCACGGTCGGCCAGCTCCGCATCCGCCCGGGCGACCTGGTCATGGCCGACAGCAACGGCTGCCTGCGGGTGCCGCTGGACCGCGCCGAGGAGACGCTCGCCGCCGTGCAGTCCGTGATCGACCTGGAGGACGGCAAGCGGCGCTTCGCCGAAAGCGCGGAGTTCACCGCGGCGGAGGCGGCGCGGCGCTTCGGGTGGCAGTAGCGATGGCCGGTCATCCGCCGCCCGCCGCCAGCGCCCGGGCAGCGCCGCTGTCGGCCGAGGCCATGGCCGGCTACGAACGGGACGGCTACCTGCTGGGACTCCCGGTGCTGGACGACGCATCGGTGCAGACCGTGCAGGCCCGCTTCCGCGAGTTGCTCGCCAAGCTGCCGGCCGGCACCGACATCAACCGGGTCAACTGCTGGCACAAGGCCAACCGCTGGGTGTACGAGCTGTCGCGTTTCGACCCCATCCTGGACTACGTGCAGTGCGTGCTGGGAGACGACTTCTACTGCTGGGGCGCGCAGTTCTTCTGCAAGCTGCCCGCCGCGGGCGACGTCGCGTCGGCCGACAATCGCCGGCAGACCGTGCCGTGGCACCAGGACGGCCAATACTGGCCGCTTGCGCCGCTGGAAGCGGCCACCGTGTGGCTGGCGGTGTTCGACACCGACGCCGGCAACGGTGCCATGCAGGTGGTTGCCGGCAGCCACCGCGACGGCGCGTTCGAGCACCGGATCAGCGAACGGGCCGACTACGCGCTGGCGCAGGAGATACCCGCCGAGCGCATCGATGACGACCGCGTGGTCAGCATGGACCTGCGCGCCGGCCAGATGTCCCTGCACGACATCGGCCTCGTGCACGGATCGACGACCAGCCGCGACGGCTGCCCGCGCGTGGGACTCACCTTCCGCTACAGCCCCACGCGCGTGAAGGCCGACCTGGCCGAGTGGCCGTTCTTCGAAGCCTATCCCGCGCGCGGCACGGCGCCGTCCCGCAACCCGGTCGGCAAGATCCCGTCAGGCGACGCCGTGCCGACCGGCATGTTCCAGCGCTCCGACGAGTTCGCCTGAAGCGCTGCCGGCGGGAGGCCTGCTACGTTCCGCTGAAGCCGATCTCGCGATGGGTGCCGTCGCAGAACGGCTTGTTGCCCGACGCGCCGCAGCGGCAGAGCGCCATCTTGTCCGAGGCCCCTTCCACCGGGTTGCCGCGGGCGTCCAGCAGGGGCACCGGCCCGGTGACCAGGAGGGGTCCGTTGTCGCTGATCGTGATCTTGATGTCCGCCATCTCCATGTTCCGGGCACAGCATGACCGGTCGGTACCGGGCGCTCAAGAGCGCGCTCAAGGAGTCCGTGTTGCCTCACCTAAGAATCGTACCGTAGCGAGATCGTGCCTCAAGTAAGA
>JAPPKD010000146.1 GCA_028820215.1 Spirochaetaceae bacterium
CGGGTTACACCTTAGCCTACCCCTTGAGCTGTCCAACCGACCGGGACCACCTCATGTGCGGCCAGAACCCGGGCGACCTCGACTGGCTGTTTCGACTCGTCAAGAGCAAGTGAGACCGATGGCGCTGAAGAAATCGCAACTCTACTCATCGCTGCGGCAGAGCTGCGACGAACTCCGCGGCGGCATGGACGCCTCGCAGTACAAGGACTACGTGCTGACGCTGCTCTTCATGAAATATGTCTCGGACAAGCATGCGACCCAAACGCGCTCATCGAGGTGCCGACCGGGGGCAGCTTCGCCGACATCGCGAAGCTCAAGGGCGACAAAGCGATTTGCGACCGTATCAACAACATCATCGGTCGGCTCGCCGAGGCCAACGATCTCAAGGGCGTGATCGACCAAGCCGACTTCAACGACGATAGCAAGCTCGGATCGAACAAGGAGATGCAAGGCCGGCTGTCCAAGCTCGTCGCCATCTTATGGAGTCGTCTGCGAGCCGCCTGAGCGTCCGTTGGTCCGAGAGTCGGTTCGGACTCCGGATCAATCCACTGCTCAACTCTTCATCAGCCGCTTGACGTCCTCTCTGACGTCTCCCTCCACCACGCCCAGGTCGTTGCGCATCTCCTGCAGCACGGACCGAAAGGACCCTTGCTCTTCCTCCCGGGTGATGCTGCGGCTCTGCTCGACGACGGACACGAAGTCAGCGAGTGAGCTCACCAGCTCCCGATTGCCGACGAGGGCGGTCATCCGTGCGTAGTTGCGCATCTCCTCGATCTCATGATCGTGGATCACGCCGTCGTCGTCGGCTTTCGTGACACACGCGATGGTGTCCTTGTACAGCTCCAGCTTCTGCCGAAACAACTCGACCCGATACTCGCGTTCGGTTTCCGAACGGACCTGAAAGTGGATCGTCACTCCGACCGAAGCCACGACCAGGACGACGGCGATGATCGCGGCGAGCAGCTCGATCGTCAGGTCGCTGACGTGTTTGGAGAACAGCACGTGGACGAGAATGGACGCGGTTATGACCAACGCTACCGCGAGCACGACCACGGCCAACGTCGAGGTTGATCTCTTTCCCAATTTGGAACGAAGCCTCCTGAACCAGCCGCTGCACGAACACCTTATGTGCCGCGCAACTATGGTCAGCGACGGATGTTACGCGGGATCGGGCCGTCGCGGCAACCAAGATCCGGGCAGCGCCGACTCCTGCTTGCCTCACGCACCTCCCACCCCTACCATCCTGCGCCGAATGTTCAGAACCAGATTGATGGCCGTCGTGCTGGCCACCGTGCTTGCATTCCTGGGCACAGCGCCGACGCTGGCCGCGGACGAAGGCGGCACCTTCAGCGTCATCCGAAGCTACGTGCGCGACCACGCCACATTGGAACACGCCCAGGGCACGATCAGCGCCGGCACCCTGGAGGGAACCGTCACCACCCACGCGAGCAGCGGCGAACCGTTCACCCAGGGCGAGCACAGTCTCATCAGGTGCGTGTTTTACGCCAAGAGCACCGCGGAAGGCGTGAGCCTCGAAGCGCCGTGCACCACGACCGATGCATCCGGCGACCGGTGGTACACCCTGTCGCACCGAAGCGCGGGCGACATCGCAGCGGGTGGCGGTGGCGAGGGCCGCTGGCAACTCATGGGAGGCACCGGCAAGTACGCCGGCGTGACCGGCACCTGTACCTACGACACCTCGTACCTGACGGAGGACCGGGTGGTGACGGTGGGCACATGCGCCTGGGAGAGGCGCTGAGTTTCAGGCGCTTTCCGGCGGGCAGATCGCGGCGATGGCATCGATCTGCTCGGCGTCGAGATCGCCGTCCGCGGCCGCCGCGTTGGCGCGCGCCTGCTCAGGAGTCTTCATCCCTGGAATCGGGCAGGTCACCGCGGGATGGGCCAGCGTGAACTGCAGAGCCATCTCCAGCATGCTCTGTCCCGGCCGCAGGACGCTCCGCAACCGGGACACGACGTCGAGTCTGGACAGGAACGTCTGCCGCCCCGCCCCGCCCGTGTTCCAGCCGCTGCGCACCATGTCGTCGAACCGCGTGGTCTCGTCGAACTTGCCAGCCAGCAGGCCCTGGGCAATCGGCCCGCGCAGCAGCACGCCAATGTCATGGTCCCGGCAATGGGGCAGGATGTCCCGCTCGGCCGTGCGGTTCAGGATCGAGTAATTGATCTGGCACGCCGCGCACTGACCGTTCACGTCAAGGGCCTTCAGCGCGTCCAGGTCGTTGGTGGAGATCGCGTAGTGGCGGATCTTCCCCTGCTCCTTGAGCAGCTCGAACGCCTCCACGAAGATCTCGGGACGGTCAGGGGAGCCGACGTGACACTGGTACAGGTCGATGGTGTCCATACCCAGCCGGTAGAGGCTGGCGTGGCAGCAGCCGATGATGCTGTAGATGCTCTTCAGCCCGGGCGGGTCGTCCTGGCGGCGGGCCCAGTTTCCGACTTTGGTGGCCACGTAGCCGGCGCTGCGGCGGTCGGCGAGGGCCTTGCCGAGCAGGGTCTCGCTCTGACCCAGGCCGTAGGAGTCCGCGGTGTCGAACAGGTTGACGCCGGCGTCGAGGGCGGCGTGCACGGTCCGGATCGCCTGCCGCTCGCTCACCTCACCCCACTGACCGCCGATGCCCCAGCAACCCATCGACACCGCGCTCACGTCCCATCCGGTCTTCCCGAGCCGCCGCTGCTTCACGGGCTGGTATCATATCCCACGTGGACAGCGTACTCCCGGGCAAGGCACTGCGATCCGTTGCAGTCGCGGTGCTGGCATCGGTGGCCTTCGGGATGGGCTGCGCGCGCGGTACCGACAGTGTGGAAGAGCTCACCCGCGCCGCCGAGCGCGGGGATGCACAGGCCCAGTTCCACCTGGGGTCCTTCTTGTCGAGTGGCTTCGGCGACATCGAAGCAGATTACGCCGAGACGCTCAAATGGTACCGACTCTCGGCCGAACAGGGGTTCGCGCGAGCTCAGAGCAAGCTGGGCAACGCGTACGCGTACGGCCACGGCGTGGAGCAGGACTTCACCCAGGCCGCAACCTGGTGCCGGCTTGCCGCCGAGCAGCGCGACGCCGACGGGCAACTCTGCATGGCGATGTTGTATGCCGGCGGCTGCGGCGTCGAACGGAACCTCACGGAGTCCGCACGGTGGTATCGACGGGCTGCCCGCCAGGGAGACGGGAAGGCTCAGGCCAGGCTCGGCGACATGTACGCCAGTGGTGAGGGCGGCGTCCAGCAGGATCCCGTGAAAGCGGACAAATGGTACCGGAGAGCGGTCGAGCCGGGCACCTACAAACCCACGAAGGTGGCCGGTACCGGGTTCTTCTCAGGCCAACACCTTCTGTTCCACCTCTACGTGCTCTCCCTCATGTACCAGGACGGCACCGGCGTCCCGCAGGACGACGTCGCGGCATACAAGTGGCTCGACATTTCGAACCGTTGGCGCCCGACGGGTTGGGATACCGCGCAAAAACAGCTAAGCCAGCTTGCGAGGAAGATGACGAGTGAGCAGGTAGCCGAGGCGCAAGGCGCGGCTGATGCGTTTCTCGAATCCTACCGGATCAACTCGTACGAGGCTTGGCGCCATATGGCCGAGAACGCGTCTTTCGCAAGGGAGTTCGGGGAACAGCGCGTGCTCGGAGTGATCTGGTGGTACCCGGCCGCTCGCATGTGGTACCCGGTTGTACGTTGGTGGTGGCGGACGACGGCGGCCATTCGCGCGACGGTCTCTCCTCCGCGCCTCCCTGAGGCCCTGACGGCGACCCGGAGCAGCAGCGCGCCGGCCTGCATGGAGGCCACGACAACCTCGGCTGACACCTGAACGGAGATCGCTGGGTCCTCGCTGGTGGCGCGCCGCGCTGCTCTGCGAGTATCGTCGACCATGGCCATGACCGACGAACAGCGCTTCTTCTTCGACCTGCGCGGCTGGATGTTGCTCCCGGCGGTCCTCTCGCAGCAGGAGATCGACGCCGCCAAGGCGGAATGCTACGCCGCGGAGGGGCCGGGAGACGACGCCGGGAGGGGCTATGAGGGGGAGCTGCAGAAGCTCCTCGATCACCCGGCCATCGTCGACATCCTGCACGACATCCTGTCCGACGATCCGTTCCTGAGCGACGACGGGTACGGGTTCCGGTGCGAGCAATCGTTCATCACCGTGCGGCCGCCGGGCTGGAGCACGTCCGAGCGGAGCGACAACGGCCTGCCGCACGTGGTGCGCCCGCCGCAACGAGCCAACGCCATGCGCTACCAGGTGCAGGGAGGCAAGATCTTCTCCGGCCTCACGCGCGTGGTGTGGGAGCTGGAGGAGGTCAGGGAGGGTCAAGGCGGCACCACGTTCCTGAGCGGTTCGCACAAGGCCGACTTCCCGTACGGCGGCCCCGACCCGACGACGCCGAACATCGGCGGTTCGCCGTGGGAAGCACAGATGCGCGCCATGATGGACGGCTACAGTTGCCCCGCCGGCTCGGTAGTCATCTTCACCGAGAGCCTGGTCCACGCCGCCAACGACTGGACCAATCCGGACAACCCGCGCTGCGCGGTGTTCAACTGCTACAACTCGGTCTGGGCGCAGTGGCACCGGCTCGGTCTCGATCACGAGGCCATCATGCGCATGCCTCCCAAGCGCCGCAGCCTCTTCCGGGGGGTCTGGCAGTTGGGCAGCGACACGACCTACAGCGCCGAGAACCGCACCCTGTGACAGAGCGGCACTCGCGCCCGTCGGCGCTCGTCATCACGGACCTGCGGGTCACCTGCCTCACCGGCACGCCGTTCAACAGCTCACTGATCCGCATCGACACCAACCAGGGGATCAGCGGCTACGGCGAGGTGCGGGACAACGCCAGCAAGACCTACGCCCTGATGCTGAAAGCCCGCCTGCTCGGCGAGAACCCGTGCGATGTCGACCGGCTGTTCCGCAAGATCAAGCAGTTCGGCCACCACGGCCGGCAGGGCGGCGGCGTCAGCGCCGTGGAGATGGCGCTGATGGACCTGGCGGGCAAGGCGTACGGCGTGCCCGCCTACGCCCTGGCGGGAGGCAGGTTCCGCGACCGCGTCCTCTGCTATTGCGACACCACCCCCTCCCCGAGCGGCCGCGAGATGGGCCGCCGGCTGAAGCAACGCATGGAGATGGGTTTCGGCTTCCTGAAGATGGACCTCGGCATCGGCCTGCTCGACGGCCGCAGCGACAGCGTGATCGCACCGCCGGGGTTGCTCGACAACCAGGCCGTCATGCATCCCTTCACCGGCATCCAGATCACCGACCGCGGCATCGACCTGCTGTGCGAGTACGTGGCGGAGGTGCGCGAGGAGGTCGGTTACGAGGTCCCGCTCGCCGCCGACCACTTCGGCCACCTGGGCCTGGAGTCCTGCATTCGCCTGGGGCGGGCGCTCGACAGATTCTCGCTGGCCTGGTACGAGGACATGCTCCCCTGGCAGCTCACCGATCAGTACCTGCGGCTGTCGCAGGCGGTCGCGACGCCGATCTGCACGGGCGAGGATATCTACCTCAAGGATGGCTTCGCCGACCTGTTCCACGAGCGCGCCATCGCGGTCGCCCACCCCGATCTGGCGACGGCCGGCGGCATCCTGGAGACCAAGAAGATCGGCGATGCCGCCCAGGAACGCGGCATCGCCATGGCGATGCACATGGCCATGACGCCGGTCGCGGCGCTGGCGGCCGTGCACTGCGCGGCTGCCACGGAGAACTTCCTCGTCCTCGAGAACCACTCGGTCGACGACCTGGACCGCTGGAGCAGCCTGGTCGAAGGACTGCCGGTTCCCCTCATCGAGAATGGACACATCGACGTGCCGGAAGGGCCCGGCCTGGGCTTCACCGACCTGAACCACGACGTGCTGCGCGAGTGCGTCGACCCCGACGAGCCCGGCATCTTCGAGCCCACCCCGGAGTGGGACGGCGAGCGCTCCGGCGACCGCCTGTGGAGCTGACACGTCAAGGGGATGACCGCAGAAGCGTAGATCAGTACGCGCCCGGCGGGATCCCCTCCCACTGCCGCAACCACTGCTGATAGGTGACGACGTTGCGCGGGTCGCGGCTGCGAGCGCGAAACCCCTGCTTCTTGCCGGTTTCGGTCGCACGATCCGTGGGCTCGTACCGGACGTCCAGCGACCAGCGCACAGCGTCCGAAGTGTTGGGCAGCGCTCGGTGCGGTACGAACTGGTTGAAGCACAGCACGTCCCCGGTTTCCATCTCGACCGTGATCGGCTGCAGCGATTCGTAATCGGCTTCTGACAGGCCAATGTTGCGGTACACGTCGTCCATGACCGCCTCGCGCAACTCCCGGCCGAACGTGCCCGGGGCGACCTGCAGGCAACTGCTGTGCTTGTTGACCGGCTGCATGGGAATCCACATCGAAATCACCTCTGCGCCGGCGGAGTCACGGTAGTACTGCCCGTCCTGATGCCATGGCGTGGTGGACCAGGACTGGTCCGGCAGCTTGGGACGGGCGTTGAATATGCCATGCACGGAGACCTCTGCGGTACCCAACAGGTCAGACGCGACGTCCAGCAGCGAGGGGTGCGTGACGAACTCGTACATGTACGGACTCAGCAGGTCCCGCCGCGGGCTGCCGTAGTCACGTGGCCGTCCCGCCTGGTTCCACGCCTGTACCAGCCGGTGCTCGAAGTCGATGGTGTGCAGCGTTTCGGTCAGGCGGCCTTCTTCATACCACTTGGCAATCTGGTCATCCGCCCAGCGTGCCAGGATCTTCCTGCCAAGCTGCCGCAGGTCGCCCGGCAGCACGCCCTGTGCGTGCAGGTAGTCGTTGCCGCGGTAGAACTCGACCTGGTCCTCCGAGAGTACGCACAGGTTCATGTTGCGACGGATTGACTCGGAGCGGTTGGCGCCATGCGCGCATCATATTGCAGCGGCTGTCACGGCGTCTTTAGCTGATCGGCCTGGATGTGTCGCAGCTATCATCATCGCTGGGCCATTCTCGTTCTCGCCAATGGTCCCCTCACGTCCCCTGTCATGGTATCGTGCCGGATCTGTCCATGAGCGATCCTTCAACCTGCGGCGCGATTCTCGTGGTCATCGATGGCTGCCGCCCCGACGGCATCCAGCAGGCCAATACGCCGAACATCGATTCCCTCACTGCCCGCGGGGCCTACACGTTCAATGCGCAGAGCGTCGTTCCATCCTCCACCCTGCCCTGCCACACCTCGATGTTTCGCGGCGTAACCCCGGCACGCCACGGGATCACTACCAACACCTGGGTTCCCATGGTGCGTCCCGTGCCGAGCATCGTCGAGGCTGCCCGCGCGATGAACCGGAAGACGGCGTTCATCTACAACTGGGAGCAGTTGCGCGACCTGGCGGCGCCCGGTTCTCTCGATTTCTCCTATTTCACGGACAACTGCGATGACCGGGAGGGTGACCTGACCATAGCCCGGATCGCGGCCGAGCACCTGGCCGCGGAACAGCCTGATTTCTGCTTCGTCTACCTGGGGGTCGTGGACATCGCCGGCCACAACCATGGCTGGATGTCCGCGGAATACATCGAACAGATCGCCATCGCCGACCGGGCGATCGGAATCCTGCTGCGGCAACTCGAAACAGCGAGCCTCCTGGACCGCTACTTCATCCTCGTGCAGAGCGACCACGGCGGACACGAAAAGACGCATGGCACGGACATGCCCGAAGACTTGACGATTCCGTGGATCGCTGCCGGCGCGAAGGTCGGTCAGCGCGGCGAGATCCAGGGACCGGTACGTATCTTCGACACCGCGCCGACGCTGGCTCGGGTACTCGATCTGCAGTTGTCGGCGGACTGGGAAGGCAAGCCGATCACGCAGGTCTTCTGAGCCTGTCTCCTGCGTCCTCAGGCCCACCATCTGGTCGAGCGATCCCTCTGAGGTACAATCGGCCAAGGCGAAGGTCGAGAATGGACGGGTGTGAGGTCGGACCGGTGGGGCCCCCCGTGATTGAGCGCGTTCTGTTGTGCGACCTCTACGGGCCGTACGAACCTGGCCACCAGAACGCCCAGACCAGCCTCCCGGGTCACCTGTTGCAGCTCACGACAATGGGAGTGGCGGTGCACGAGATCGAGGGCCGTCGCCACCTTATCCGTACTGGTGACCTGGCGTGGTTCCACGAGGATGAGCTGGTCCGCGTGGGCGTCAGGGAACGGTGGGCCTTCTATACCCTGAACTTCATTGCTCCGGGGCTGCCCCCGCCACCGTTTGAAGGCAGAGTTCGAAAGGGTGGTCCCGCCATCCAGCGCCAGTTCCACAAGCTGCTGCTCGAGTGGCGGACGACAGACCGGGATCCCGCCAGACGGGAGATGTGCGTCCAAGCTCGCCTGCTGACGCTCCTGGCCTCCCTGGTCCCGGCGCCCGGGCAGCGGTACGCGATGGATCCGCAGGCAGCACTCTGGTGGCAGATCGAGACCCGCGCCAGGCGCTGTCTGGAGACGTGCCTGCGTCTGGACACGTTCGTGGACTGGAGCGGTCGCAGCGCCCCCACGATCGCGCGGTCCTGCGCGTCGGCTGTCGGTACGACGCCCATGCGCAGGATCAAGGAGATCCGCCTGAGCCTGGCACGCGGCCTGGTCGCGAACTCCGACCTTGCCATGAGCGACATCGCGTCACGTATCGGATACCGGCGGGTCCATGAGTTCAGCCGGGACTTCCACAAGCGCTTTGGCACGCCGCCGACGGGCCTGCGGCGCTATGCTGAGGTCGCCCGCCAGTCTTGACGATTTCTGCGACAAATCTATAGCGAAGAGCTAAAGAACCGTCACCGGGCCTCTCTCATACTGGAGGCTTTCATGGGTGACACCCAGGGAGGTAATCGCAGATGACAGCACTCAAGAGGCTGCTGCCGTTGGGCATCGCACTGGTGACTGTCGCTTCCGCGGCCGCCACCGGCACTGAGGAGGCCAGCGGCACTGAGGAACCGCTTCGACTCACCATGCTCCTGGCCATCCACGAGTCCTGGCCGTATCAGGAAGACTGGCCGATGTGGCAATGGATCGAGGAGGAGATGAACGTCGAGTTCGACGTCCAGACGTCGTCGTGGGGCGCGATGGTGGAAGCCATCAACTTGAACGTCGCCGCAGGCAGCATGCCGGACCTGACGTACTTCACGCAGCTAAAGGATGCCAAGAAGTTCGGGCAGGACGGTGTGCTGGCCAACATCCTGGACTACACGGACCAGATGCCGAACTTCAGCAACTGGATGGACCGCTATCCAGGAGTGGTGGAGGCGTTCCTGGCAGCGGACGGCGGCCTCTACATGTATCCCAACGAAGGCTTCGGAGAGGCCAATCGGATCATCTGGATGTACCGTGACGACATCTTCGAGCAGCACGGACTGTCCACCCCTGACACCTACGATGAGCTGTATGAGGTGGCCAAGACGCTGAAGGGGATCTATCCGGAAAGCTATCCGTTCACGGTCTGGGGTGGCCTCATCCACATGCTCCTGTGGACCACCCCGCAGTTCGACACCACATCACCGTACTGGTACGACGGCAACGGTTTCTACCGTGACTCGGCGGGCGTGGTGCAGTACGGCCCCGCGACGGAAAACTTCAGGGAGTTGCTGCGGCACTTCAACCGCTTCCATGAAGAGGGTCTGATGCCGCCGGACTGGCTGACCTTGAGCCAGCCGCAGTACCAAAACCTGGTGGCCACGGACAATACGTTCATCACCGTCGACTTCCTGGCGATGATCGGCGTACTGCTGCCGCCGTTGCAGCTGGAGAACCCCAGCTTCTCGATGCGGTTCGCACCGCCTCCGGCCGGCATCCCAGGCTCGAATCGCAACATCTACTTCACCATCCTGAAGCAGGGTCTCTCGGTTTCATCCCAGTCGGATCACCTGCCGCAGATCATGCAGGCCTACGACTGGTTCTACTCCGAGGACGCCCGGCAGCTCGTGAGCTGGGGCCGGGGCGATGAGCTGTTCGTGGATGGCGCCGACGGCAGCCGGATCATCAATCCCATATACCCGGATGTCTCTGCCGTTCGGGCACAGGCGGGATGGTCCACCAACGGCGCCTACATCTGGTACGACTTCAACGCTTGGCTGGTTCCATCCGTGCCTGAGATGAGGGACGCGTACCAGAGGGCCTGGGACGGAGGCTACGACGAGGAGCCGCGCACGCCCCCGCGCCTGACGGCTGAGGAGCAGCGGGATTCGGTGGTGACCCAGGAGGCGATTCTCAAGCACGCTGAGGCGAACATCGTGAAGTTCATCACAGGCGACCGCAGCCTCAGCGAGTGGTCAGCCTATGTCGGCGAGCTCAACGACCTAGGTCTGGATGACATGATCGCGCTGGCGGAGCGGGCCTACAGCCGCGCTACCGGGCAATAGTCAAACCAGCCTCAACCACTCACGTACGAGGCCGGGGGACGACCTGAGCGTCCACCGGCCTCGTCGCATGCTGGAGCCTGTCACACCGAGTGCGTTTTGTGCATCTACTGAACCTCCAGGGTGACACCCAGGCCATCGATGCAGGGGCCCGGATTCTGTCTGCACACCTGGACTTCGAGCTTTCGGCACACGGCATGGCCGTAACGGTCAGCCGGCGGCCGGGAGCGCTGCAGGTGCGGCTGGACGGCGCCCGGGCATCCATCGCGTGCCAGACAACTGCGCAGTTCTTCCGCGGCCTGGGCCTGCTGCGGGATGCGCTGCGCGCTGGCCGCCCGTGCGACCTGCAGGAGACTCCGCATTTCAGCATGGTCGGCGCGATGTTCGACGCCTCGCGGAACGCGGTCCTGACCGTCAGCAGTATCAAGCGCCTGCTGCGCAGCCTGGCGTTGATGGGGTTCAACGCGTTCATGCTCTACACGAGGACATCTACGCGGTTGCGCAGAACCCGTACCAGGGTTATTTCCGTGGTCGCTACAGTCAGGACGAGCTTACGGAGTGCGACGCGTACGCCGCTGAGCTCGGGATCGAGAGGATTCCCTGCATCCAGACGCTGGGCCACGTCGAGCAGATCCTCAAATGGGACAACGTCAGCGCGCTCCGGGACACCAGTGACATCTTCCTGGTGGGCGAGTCGGAAACCTACCGCATGCTCGAGGCTATGATCCGAGCCGCGTCAGATCCCATGCGCAGCCGGCGCATCCACATTGGGATGGATGAGGCGCACCGGCTGGGGCTGGGCAGCTACCTGGCACGTCACGGGTACCGCGGCCGCTTTCAGGTCATGAACGAGCATTTGAGCCGCGTACTGGAGATCAGCCGTCGCCACGACCTGCGCCCGATGATCTGGAGCGACATGTACTTCGACCTGAACGTGCAGGACCGCGCCGTCGCGAAGCACTACGCGGCGCTGGCCGCGGACCTGCGCGCCGCGGCGGGCGCAGCGCGGGGGTGGCACGACCTGTTGGAGGTCTACGGACGTCTGGCCACCGTGCTGAGCCTGAAGGGGTGCATTCCATTCCTGTGACGACTGGGGAAGAGAAGCCCTCCCAGAGACTG
>JAPPKD010000050.1 GCA_028820215.1 Spirochaetaceae bacterium
GCGCATCCGCTCGCACGGCGACCGCGCCAACCGCATCGTGCACGACATGCTGATGATGGGCCGCCACTCGGCCGAGGTGCTCAAGGTCGAGATCAACGGCCTGCTGGAGGAGTATGCGCGGCTCGCCTACCACAGCGCGCGTGCCAGCGACCCGGAGTTCCAGCTCGACATCACGTACGACCTGGACCCGCAGATGGGGGAACTGCTGGTGATCCCGCAGGATCTGGGCCGCGTGTTCCTGAACATGGTCGCCAACGCCTGCGACGCCACGGACGAGAAACGGCGCGGCGGAGGGGCCGGCGAGCAGGAGGGCAGCCCCTACGAACCGACCTTGTCGATCGCCAGCAAGCGCGAGGACGAGCGCGCCGTGATCCGCATCAAGGACAACGCCGACGGGATGCCTGCGGAGGTCGTCGAGAAGATCTTCACGCCGTTCTTCACCACCAAGCCGGCCGGCAAGGGGACGGGGCTCGGCCTGGCGATGTCCGCCGACATCGTGCGGGAGCACGGTGGGACGATCCAGGTCAACACCGAGCCCGGCCGGTTCACGGAGATGGTGATCGAACTGCCGCTGGAGCCGCCGGCCAGCCTGGGCGTAGCCGAGGAGGAAGCGTGAGCCTGCACGGATGCGGTACCCTGCGCATCGCGGAGAAGGGAAGGTGATGCGAGACGAGATCAAGCGTCAGGTGGAGGTGTGCCTCGGCGAGCTGCGGCGCGGCGCGCTCAGCGAGGAGAGCCTGGGGCGCATCGCGGAGCTGGCCGACGGGGTTGCTGTTGGCCGGCAGGATCTGCTTTACCTGCAGGCTGAGCAAACCTCGATGACGAGCAGGGTGATCGGCATGAGCATGTTCGTAGACGGCGAGTTCACCGACGGCCCGGACGACCCGGACGACTGGCCGTACCAGACGGTCGGAGAAGCTCTGGCCGACGGCTGGCGGATCGTCAAGTTCCCGGAGATGGCGATCATGCTCGACGACCGGCGTACCTACGGACTGGGCTGTGAGTTCATCCTGGAGAAATGGAGGGAGGCAACATGAGGCTGCACGACTGCGATCCGACCATGACCGACACCCAGGTCCTGGAATTCTGCAAGAAGGGGTTCCTGATGCTGGAGGGAGTCGTCGGCGACGACATCAACCGGCGCACGGTCGAGTTCGTCGAGACCAGATGCAGGGAGCCGAGCGAGATCCTGGAGCAGGACTGGTTCATGGACAACGTCATCCTGCAGCCCGACGCGGCCGGAGCCGTCCGCTCGCTGCTCGGCCGGAACTTCGGCCTGCCGGTCCTGATGAGCAATCACCGGGTGACCTGTCCCATGCCGCGGCAGCAGTGGCACCGGGACGGCAACTCCCCGCACGGCCCGGCGCTCAAGTACCTGCAGGTCTTCTACTACCCGCAGGAGGTCCCGCGCGAGATGGGTCCCACAGAGGTGCTGCCCGGCTCCCACTTCCTGTACACCAACGGACAGCTCCCGCAGAGCTACATGGGCCACTACGGCGGGATCCGCGGGTCGCACTACACCACCGCGCCGGCGGGAACGATCTTCCTGACGGTCTACTCGATCTGGCATCGCCGCAGCGCGTCGACCGGCTCGGGGGTCCGCAACAACCTGAAGTACAACTACTTCCGCACCGTGACGCCGGAGCGCGACTGGATCCGCGAGGAGGACTTCGACTTCGCGACCGCCGACTACGGGTTCGGCGAGCCGCTCACGTACCGCCAGCAGCACCGGGACACCATCGACAACGCGGAGATGTTCTGCTGGCTGTGCGGCAAGGCGGAAGAGTTCCGCGTCCTGGGCGGTCAGGGGTGGCCGGTGCCCAACTCCGACAACCACGCGCTCATCGCGCCGCCGTACGGGGTGCCGGAGGGACTGGACTCTTAGGTCCAGGCCGTCGATCGCGGCAGCGACCCTCCGTGTCCGTCGCGGCGGACCGGGATCGGGGTGGCCTTCAACTCCCGGATGAGCTCGATCAGGCCCTCGACGGCCGCTTCCAGGAACAGCTCACCCTTCTCCTTCGTCGCCTTCGTTGCGTCCCCCATTACGCCGCTGGCGGTGAGGCTGCTCCAGTGGGGCATGAGCCGGGCGGCCGACCCCTGCGGGTGGGCGCCTTCCAGCAGGTCGATGCTGAAGCTCGGAGGCAGCGGCGTGCGCTCGTCTACGGCCTTGGACATGTCGACCAGGTCGGGCTCCAGCGCCAGGTAGAGCGACGTCTCGTATTCGCCGGCGTGCGCGGCGCCGTTGAAGTCGGAGTCGCGAAGGGTCCGCGCCACCTCCTTCACGCGCCGCAGGTCCCAGTGGCTGGCGAAGGCGCAGAGGATGCGGCTCTCGTACTCGACGTTCGCAAGGCGCGCCGCCAGGTCCAGCGGCGAGGCGTTGCTGCCGTGCCCGTTGATGATCAGGATGCGAGCGAAGCCCTGGTGGGCAAGGCTGCAGCACACGTCCCGCACGTAGCGGATGAACGTGTCCCAGCCGATGGTGAGCGTGCCCGGATAGTCCATGTGGTGCGGGCTGTAGCCGTGCGGCACGGCCGGCACCAGGATGGCCTCCCGCGGGATCCGGGCCACGGCCCGGTCACAGATCCGGGTCGCCAGCACGACGTCGGTGTCGACCGGCAAGTGCGCGCCGTGGTCCTCGTAGGTTGCCACGGGCAGGACGGCCACGCGATCCTGTCGGGCCGCGTCCTTGACCTCGTGCATGGTCATCTCGGCGAAACGGTATTTCACGGTGAGATCCCCCGGTCACGGATGATTCCCGGTCCGGTCCGTGACTCGCAATGCCCGGGATTCCCGAGCGCACCTGATGGAGAAGATGGAGACCCAGGAACCCGCAGTTCGCCCCCGCTTCGGCGGCCGCCGCTACGGGCTCGTGAGCGGGACGTGGATCGTGTTCCAGGACGCGCCACTGGCCGCGGTGACTCGCGCCGCGGTGACGCTGGCGGCGGGAGCCGCGACGGGGCCGCTGCTGGTGCTGGCGACCGAGCGCTTCGTGGCCACCGCCCTCGACGTGGCCGGCGGGAGTCTACCGCCGGTGGCAATCGCCGCGCCGGTGATCGCGCTGGGCGCGCTGTTCGCGATGCAGATCGTCGAGTCAGTCGTGCGCGCTCTGGCCGACGCGCGCATCGAGGCGTGCCTGCGCCGTGGCTTCCGGGCGGATCTGACCCGCAAGCGGGCGCGCCTGGACTACCACCATGTCGAGAGATCGAGCACCTGGGACCTGATGCGCCGCGTGGCCGCGGGCCCGGAAGCACAGGCCCGGCAGGCGCCGGAGAACGGACCGGTCAAGCAGGCGTTCGACGACGGGGTCGGTCTGGCGGCGTTGGCCGTGCGCGTGATCGGCCTCGCTGCCGTGCTGGCACGGCTGGGCTGGTGGATCGTCCCCGCGGCGGTCGCGATCACGGTTCCGTTCGTGCTGCTCGGGATCCGTAGCGGGCGCCGCCACTACGAGCTGGAGCGGAAGCTGTCGGGCCGGCGGCGCCGCGCCGAGTACCTGTCGGAGGAGGTGCTGCAGGGGCGGGAGGCCGCGCAGGAGCGGGCGCTGTTCGACTTCGGGGATTACGTCAGTGCGCGGTGGCGTGTCGTGTACGACGAAGTGCGCCGGCTGACCGTCCGTTGGATCGTCCGTCTCTGGGTCCGATACAAGGGAGCGGCCTTTCCAGCGATCGTGGTGGTCATCGCCGCCATGCTCGCGCTGCTTCGGCCGCTACGTACCGGCGTGATCGACATCGCGTTCTACGTCGCGGCGGTCATGGCGTTCCTGCAGGCCGAACGGGTCGTGACGCAAGAGTTGGTGCAGATCACCTCGCGGCTCTCCCAACACCGGGAGTTCTTCGTCGACCTGACCGCACTCTCGGCGATGGCCGAAACGCCACGGGCGCTCACGCGACGCGCGCCTGAGCAGGTTTTCCGGTCGATCGAGTTCGCGGGCGTGAGCTTCACCTACCCCGGCACCAGGCAGCCGGTCCTGACGGATGTCAGCTTTGTGCTGGCAGCCGGCCGACACTACGCGCTGGTCGGCGCAAACGGGTCCGGCAAGTCGACCATCGCCAAGTTGATGATGGGCCTGTACCGCCCCGACGGAGGGCGGATCCTGATCAACGGCACGCCGATCGCGGAGTGGCCGCAGGACGCCCTGAACGGGCTGTTCGGCGTGGTGTTCCAGGACTTCGCGCGCTATTCGCTCACGGTCCGCGACAACGTCGAAGTCGCCGCTGCCGGCCGCCTTGACGATGCGACGGTCCAGGCGAGCCTGGCGCGGGCCGGCCTCGGCGACGACTTCGTGCTGCGGCTGCCGCAGGGATACGATACTCCTCTCGGCAAGGTGCTGCGCGGCGGCGTGGACGTGTCGGGTGGTGAGTGGCAGCGGCTCGCCATGGCGCGTTCACTGGCCGCTGACGCGCCGGTGCGCATCCTGGATGAGCCGACGGCGGCCCTGGACCCGTTGGCAGAGAGCGAGCTGTACCGGTCCTACTCGCGCGCCGCGACCGGGCTGACGACGTTGCTCATCAGCCATCGCCTGGGCTCGACCAGGATCGCGGACCGGATCCTGGTGGTCGACGGCGGTGCGATCGTCGAATCCGGCACCCACGATGGCCTGATGGGTCAGGACGGCCTGTACGCGCGGATGTTCGCGGCGCAGAGGTACTGGTATGAAACAGGATAGCCGCCGTTCGTACTTCCGGCTTCTCGCCCGGGTGACGTGGCTGGTCGGCCGCAGGGCACCACTCCCGCTGTTGGCCATCGCGGTCGTCGACCTGGGGTTTGTCGGCACCGAAGTGCTGGTGTTTCACCTGCTGGAGAGCGTCCTGTCAGCACTGGCCGACGAACGGTGGGACGCGATCGCCGGCGCGATCGTGCTGGTCGGTTTGGTGATCCTGGCGCGGGAGTTCGTCGAGGCGGTGCATCGTCCCCTTGCCGCGTACCTCGGCGGCCGGGGCATCGGCGTGCTGACCGAGGCCCTCAGTCGGACAGCCGCGCGGCTCGAAGTCGTCGACTTCGAGACCCTGGATGCGCACGAGCGTCTGGAGCTGGCGAAGACGGGGCCGGAGGGAGCGCTTCGGATGCTGGTGGCGTTCCTGGACCCGATCGCCATGCTGACGCTGCTTGCGGCGGCTGGCGTCTACCTCCATTGGCTCGCCCCACCGTTGGCGCTGGTCGTTCCCTTCGTCTTCGTGCCCCGCATCGCCAGTCACCTCATCCGTGGCAGCCGGTACTACCGGCTCGAGCGCAGGACGGTGCCGCTGCAGAGGGAGTTCGAGTATCTGGAGCGCTGCCTGACCGATCGGGAGTACTTCAAGGAGACGAGGATCCTGGGCGCGGGATCCCGGCTACTGCGGCGGTATCGAGCGGTCCTGAGCCGCTTCAACGCGGCGCGCTGGCGTGAGGACCTCCGGGCGGGGCTGATCGATCTGGGACTCGGGGTCCTGATGCTGCTCGGGTACGGAGCCTCGTTCGTGCTGGCGGCGCTGCTGTTGGCGGGCGGCAGCATCGGTGTCGGCGCGTTTGCCGTGGTCGTCTACGCGATGAGCCGGTTCATGCTCATGGCCGAGGGCATCATGGAGGGGTTCGGGGTGTCGTACCGCCAGAGCATCAGGGCATCCCACCTGGTCGAGTTCCTGGATCGCGGCGAAGGCCGGCCGGCCGGTGATCGTGCGGGACGGGGGACCGGTGGGGCCGTGACGGCGCGGAACGTGTCCTTCACCTATCCCGGGGCGGACGCGGCCGCCGTCAGCGACGTGAACGTGGACCTGGCGCCCGGCACCACGGTGGCGCTGGTCGGCGCCAACGGCGCCGGCAAGACCACGCTGGCAAAGCTGCTCCTGGGGCTCTTCGTGCCGACCGGCGGCGACGTGATCCGCGGCACCGTCAACACCAGAGATGCGACTCGCAGCGACATCCGCGAGCGTACCTCCGCCGTGTTCCAGAACTTCCAGCGCTATCAGATGACGCTGCGGGAGAACGTCGTCCTGGCCGACGCGAACCGCGAGGAGGACGAAGAGGCGGTGATCCGGGCGCTCGAGCGGGGCGGAGTACCGACGGAGCTGTGGCAGGGAGCGGAAGGACTCGATCTCATGCTGTCGCGGGAGTTCGGGACGCGCGACCTGTCGCTCGGTCAGTGGCAGCGGGTGGCGATCGCCCGCGGGCTGTTTCGCGAGCACGACGTGATCCTGCTCGACGAGCCGACCGCCTCGATCGATCCGCTGGAGGAGCAGGCGGTGTACCAGCGGTTCATGGAGATCGCCGCCGGCCGCACGGCGATTCTGGTCACACACCGCCTCGGCTCGGCACGGCTGGCGGACCGCATCCTGGTGATGCGGGACGGCCGCATCGTCGAGGACGGCACGCACGAGCGGCTGCTCGACCGGCGCGGGCTCTACCACGAGATGTTCACCGCTCAGTCCGCGTGGTACCGCCGAGGCCACTAAGCTCTTCGGGGCGCTACGGTCATTCCAGTCTGTTGTGAAGTGAACAGATAACCGCATCGACGCCCCGGTAGAACCAGCGCACGGGAGTCGGGGGCAAGCCGGTCCTTCGGAGGAGGTATCCGGCAGTACCGCCGAAGCGCTCCAGGACGCGACGGTGGTGCCTCGCTATCGGAGACTCCCGGTCAGGCGCCTGCAGCCGGATCGTCACGGTTTGATCGATGCAGAACGGTGTGATCCCCGTGGCGCGCAAGAACCGTAAGCCCATCGGCTCATACGCGCCCTGGTGGGATCTGATCGATCTCTTGAAGTGATGTGTCCATCCGCACCACACCATCATCTTCGAGTGCTTGGCGATCCCGCTGAATGCGGCGGCTAGGTTGAGGGCCTGTTGTTCGTCACGCTCGTTCAAGGAAGGCACGCGACCGGGACCGATGCGCTCCACATCGATCTCATACGCGTTCAGCGACCAGCCGTGTTCCAGCGCCGTCATCATCAGCGCTCGCAGATCGAATTGGGCCAGATAACCGCTGCCGGGCCCGAGGCGTAGCTCCCGGTTCGCTGCCGCTGCAAAGTCCGGCGTGAGAGCCTCCATCGCCAAGTGACGAACGCCTGCCGCGTGCGCGGGCGCGATCATCCGCACGCCGATGTCGCGCGTGCGCGTGCAGCGCCTCAAGTCGTCATGTCCCTCGTTCACCATGAGCACGCGACTTCCTGCGAGTCCGATCTCGACCAATTCCTCCGGGCTTCGCCATCGCGGCATCTCTACGCGGGGGCCTCCTTCTCCGATCAGGGGCCCGGCTTTGCCGGCTCCTTGATGAGCAGCCGCTGGTTGGGCGCCACCTCGTTCAGAGTCTGGCGGGCGCCGCTCGGCCACTCGATCTCCACTGAGGCGATGTGCTCCAGGCCCGGTCCCAGGCCGAAGTGGGCGATCGCCTCGTTCTGGCCCAGGTAGTTGTTGCTGCCGCCGAGCACCTGCACCAGGCGCCGATCCGGCTCCGCCGCGCGCGGGGTGACGGTGATGCGCGCGCCGACCCCCTGCCGGTTGGACACCGTGCCCTCCAGCCGGAGTTGCAGCCAGCGGTTCGGCCCCGCGTGCCCGGGACGGTTGGTGTCGTTGCGGTAGAGCATCGGGCGGCCGCTGTTGTGCACGACCATCAGGTCCAGGTCGCCGTCAGGCTCCAGGTCGAAGGCCGCAAGCCCGGTGCCTACGCCGGTCGCCGTGAGCCCCTCCTGTTGCGCCACCTCCGTGAAGCGGCCGGTGCCGTCGTTGCGCCACAGCCGCATCGGGTCATCTTCGAAGCCGGTCGTGTTGGCGGTGTAGGGGACCTCGTCGGCGTAGTCCACGCCGGTGGCCAGCACCAGGTCCAGGTCGCCGTCGTTGTCGTAGTCCAGGAAGGTGGTGCCCCATCCCCAGGAGCCGTCGCGCACGCCGGCGGCGTCGGTGGCGTCCTCGAAGAAGCCGCGGCCGATGTTGCGGTACAGCCGGTTGCCGTCGCGGTAGGGCACCCCCTCCTCGTAGATGGCGCTCACGAACCAGTCCATGCGGCCGTCGCCGTCGTAGTCGCCCACCGCCGACCCCATGCCGTATTCGTCGGTGCCGACCCGCGCCCCGGTCGTGCCGTGCACGAAGCGTCCGTTGCCGCGGTTCCAGTAGAGCTGGCTGGCGTTGTGGTCGGCGACGATGATCAGCTCGGGATAGAGGTCGTCGTCGAGCAGGGCGAAGGTGGACGTCAGGCTCTGGCCCTCGGCCAGCGGGTTGACGGCGATGACGCGGTGCTGGGAGACGCCGGCGTAGCGGGTCACGTCCTCGAAACTGCCCGGCGCCTCCGCCCCGAGGTTGCGCAGCAACCGCGCATTGCTCTGCGCTCCCACGGTCATCTGGCGCAGGAATCGCCACTCGGTGGTGTGCAGGTCCAGGAAGCCGTCCAGGTCGTAGTCCCCAAAGGTGGCGCTGAATCCGAAGTGAAGGTCGTCACCTTCCGTGGCGGCTCCACGCTCCACCGCCTCTTCGGAAAAGGAGCCCGCGCCGTCGTTCACGAACAGGTGGAAGCGGTGTGAGAAAAGGCTGGTGACGTACAGGTCCAGGTCGCCATCGTTGTCGATGTCGCCCCAGGCGGCGCCGTTGGACTGCACCTCGGCCAGGTGGTCGGGGCCGAAGGCGGCAGCGGTGACGTCCGCGAAGGTGCCGTCGCCGCGGTTGCGGTACAGGATGTCGCTGTCGTCCAGGCGGGTCACGTACAGATCGACCAGTTCGTCGCCGTCGTAGTCGCCGGCCGCCACTCCGCCGGTCGTATAGGTCTGCATGGCCGCCGGAATGTCGTCCCCGCGCCGAAACTGCACGTAGTCGATACCGGCGGCGTCCGTCACGTCGTGGAAGGTCTGCGCCAACCCCGGCACCGCCGAGACGCAGGCCAGAATGGCGGCGAACAGGAACCCGATCACTCTGCGAGTGAGATTCGCTTCGCTCATTCTGCGAGTGAGATTCGCCGCGCTCATTCCTTCACCGCACCCACCAGGATGCCCTTGATGAAGTAGCGCTGCAGGAACGGGTAGACCAGCACGATGGGAACGATCGTCACCATCATGGTCGCGAACTGCAGGCCGTCGGGGTGCAGGTAGTGGGAGGTGGATTCATTGACCATGGTTCGCGCCGCCTCGGTGGTGAAGTCGGCCATGTTCGCCTGCTTGATGACCCGGACCAGCACCCCCTGCAACGTATCCAGCCAATCCGAGCGCGTAAAGTAGGCGGTGTCGAACCAGGAGCCCCACTGCGCGACCGCGGCGAACAGCGCGATCACGGCGATCACCGGAGTCGAGATGGGCAGGTAGATCGCCCGGAAGACGCGCGCGTAGCCGGCGCCGTCCACGCGGGCCGACTCCTCCAGGGAGACCGGGATCTGGTTGAACTGAGCCATGAAGATGATCACGTAGAAGAAGGAGAAGAGGTTCGGGAGGATGTAGACGGCGAACCGGTCGAGCAGGCTCAGAGCCCGCAGATTGAGGTAGATCGGGATCAGGCCGCCCGAGAAGAACAACGGGACCGTGAACAGGACCAGGTAGAGGTTACGGTAGGGAAGCTCCCGCTTGCGCAGCGCGAACGCGCACATGGCGCAGGTCAGCACCGTGGCCGCGGCGCCCACGACCGTCCGGCTGATCGACATCAGGAAGGCGTCCAGCAGCCGCCCGTTGCCGAAGATGATCCGGTAGTTGCGCAGGGTCAGATCCTCCGCGAGCAGCCATGCCGGACCGAAGATGAGCCCGCCGTTCAGGGAGTTGAGAGCGAAGTAATAGAGCGGATAGAGGATGCTCAGCGCCAGGATGAGGATCGGAACGTAGATGCCGAGGTACACTGCCAGTGTCGGCCGGGTCATGGAGGACCCTGGGAATCCGTCGGATTGGCGCGTCAGCGGCATATCCGGCGGACTCTCAGGGGAAGGTGGGGATGGGCCAAGAGCGGAGCCGCAGGCGACGGTCTTGGGGCGCTAACCCTTGATGGAGCCGATCAGGATGCCCTTGATGAAGTAGCGCTGCAGGAACGGGTAGACCATGACGATCGGGAGGACCGTGACCAGCATGGTCGCGAACTGCACGCCCTCCGGATTGAGATGGTTCATGATTTGTTCATCCTGCAGGGCCGCCATTTCCTGGACGAAGCTGCCCAGGCTGCTCTGCTTGATGATGCGCAGCAGAACCGCCTGCAGGGTCTCCAGACTGTCCGAACGGGTGAAGTACAGGGTGTCGAACCAGGAGTTCCATTGCGCGACGCCGGCGAACAGGGCGATGGCGGCGATCAGGGGCATCGAAATGGGAAAGTAGATCCTCACGAAGATGCGGAAGTAGCCGGCGCCGTCGATGCGGGCCGAGTCCTCCAGCGACACCGGCACGTCGTTGAAGCTGGTCATCATGATGATGACGTAGAAGAACGAGAAAAGCTGCGGAAAGATGTAGACCCAGAAGGTGTCCAGCAGCCCGAGAAACCGGAAGTTCAGGAACATCGGAATCAGGCCGCCGGAGAAGAACAGCGGAATGGCGAAGATTACCAGGTACAAGTTGCGGAACGGCAGGTTGGGCTTGCGCAGCGCGAATGCGCACATCGCGCAGTTGAACACCGTGAACACGGTGCCGATTACGGTCCGGAGTGTCGACGTCGTGAACGCGGTCAGCAGGCGATTGTTGGCGAAGATCACCTGGTAGTTCCTGAGCGTGAAGTCCGGGGGCAGCAGGTACGCGGGACCGGCGTGGAGCAGGGTGTTCACGGAGTTGATCAGGTAGTAATAGAACGGGTAGATGATGGAGATGCCGAGCACCACGAGCGGCGCGTAGATCC
Source organism: Spirochaetaceae bacterium (assembly GCA_028820215.1). The sequence goes on from JAPPKD010000050.1 coordinate 10,753, forward strand.
CGGCGTACATCAGTGGCGTGACTCGCCGGTGGTGAGCGAGGATCCCGGGATGGGCTCTTGAACCCATCAGAACAGCCCCTTGCCGGTGAGCCGCTTGCTGAGGTTGTTGACGGTCAGCAGGATCGCCAGGTTGATCACCGACTTGAACAGGCCGGCGGCGGTGGCGTACGAGTAGCGGCCGTGCTCCAGCCCAACCCGCAGAATCAGCGTGTCGAAGATGTCCGACACCCCGCGGTTGAAGGGATTGCCGAGCACGAACACCTGGTCGAAGGTGTCGCCGGTGCCCTGCATGATCTGCGAGCAGCGCAGGATCAGCAGGATCATGAAGGTGCCGAGCAGGTGCGGCCAGGTGATGTGGATGGCCTTGGTCCAGCGCCCGCCGCCGTCGATCTCGCACGCCTCGTACATCTCCTGGTCGATGCCGGCGATCACGGCCAGATAGATGATCGACCCCCAGCCCACCTCCTTCCAGAAGTCGGAAAGGACCAGCAGCGGCCAGAAAAAGGTCTTGTCGGCGATCAGGTCCACCGGCTCGCCGATCAGCCCCAGGCCGAGCAGCAAGGCGTTGAACGGCGATTCCGGGGTAGGCCGCAGAAAGTTGTACATCATGCCGCCCACTACCACCCAGGAGATGAAGTGCGGGAGATAGGAGACGGTCTGAGCCGTCTTCTTGAAGCCGCGGTGAATCACCTCGTTGAGCATCAGGGCCAGCAGCACCGGCGGCAGCGACAGCAGCCCGAGCTTGAGCGCCGAGATGACCAGGGTGTTGCGCAGCACCACGCTGAAGTTGGGCGCCTTGAAGAAGTCGATGAAGTGCTCGAAGCCGTTGTTGAATGCCCACGGGCTGGCCCAGATGCCGGTGAACACGTCGTAGCGCTTGAAGGCGATGACGATCCCGTACAGCGGCAGGTAGTTGAAGAGGATGGTGGCCAGCAGCGACGGCAGGATCATCAGGTGCAGCATGTGGATGCCGCGGTCGGCCCACGCTCGCCGCCTGCGCGTGAGATGCCTGGTCAGGGTCCGTTCGGTGAGCTCACTCATCGCACCAGTCGCAAAAGGGGCGGCGCCACGCGTCGGCTACGCGCGGCACCACCCCTCGTCAGGTCGTAGACGAGTCGACCTCTACAGGCCGACGCTGTACTTGGCGACGCGCTCGGCGTGTCCGTTCAGCACCTGGGTGTACCAGGCGTTGAGCTTGTCCAGGCCGAGGTCAAGCATGGTGGCGATCATCTCGTCGTAGCCGGCCTGCACGGCATCGGCGGGTCCGGAGATGATGTCGAAGATCTGCGTGCTGTAGTAGTCCTTGATGGTCGCGGCGATCTTCTCTTCCTCGGAACCGGCCGTGTAGTTGTCCACGCCGCGGAACTTCATCAGGTCGGTATAGTTGGCGAGCGCGGTGTCATAGATTTGCTGCCCGACTTCGTCGAGATTCGGCCAGCCCCCCTGCTCGGCGGTGTACTTGTCGCGGAACAGGTACATCGATCCCACTCCGAACTTCGCGCGGTAAAGCTGAGGACCCGGATTCTCCGCCTGGAAATCTCTGAGATGCTGCTTCGTCACCGGGATGTCGTACCCTCTGAAGTCCCTGGGGTCGGAATGGACGCCTTCGATCCCGAAGATCATGCGCTTCTGGGTCGACTCTTGAGCCAGCCAGTCCAGCCACTGGATCGCCCGGTCGGGGCGTTCCGCCTGCGTGGTGACCATCACTCCCGAGCCGCCGACGCCGCCGCGCAGGTCGTCGATCTCATACTTCATGTGCGGCTCGATCGTGAATGCCGGCAGCATGATGAAGCGCAGGCTCTCCACGCCGAGCTTCTCTGCCAACGGCGCCCGCGCCTGTTTGAAGTCCGTGGCGTTATGAATGCCGGCCGCGTTGTCGGCGTCCTGGTTCAGCTCGGAGAAGATCTTGGTCATCATGTTGCCCCAGAGCTGCGGCTGCTTCTCCGTGAACTCCGTGCGGGCGATGAGCTGCTCGTTGTACAGGGTGTTGGCGAATTGCAGCACCTTCACGAAGTCTTCGTGCTCCCAGTACTTGTACCACACGCCGTCATCGCGCTGGAAGAAGCGCTGGTTGAGGCCGCCCAGCGGCAGCGAGCGCTCGACCAGGCGCGGATTGCCGTCCTTGTCCGGGGAGGGGCCGCGCAGCGACTGCACGGGCGTCAGCTCCGGGAACTCCTGCTTCACGCGGCGCAGCAGATCGATGTAGTCGTCGGTATTGTTGATCTCCGGTGCGCCGAGGTGCTCGTAGACCTCTTTGAGCACGGTCACGCCCTGCATCGCCTTGAGCACGAGCGGGCTTTCGATCTGCTCGTCGGTCACGTAATAGGACGGATGGAAGTAGAAACCCATGTCGTCGAAGTGCATGCGGTAGTAAAGCCGGATACGTGCGTCCCAGTTGTCCATGTAGTTGGGCGCGAACTTCTGGCTGAGCGCGTCCAGGTCGTGGACGAGCCCGCGCTGCACGAGCTGGGTGGCCTGCTGCAGGTTGTGGCTCAGCCGCATCATGTCCGGCAGGTCGCCGGAGGCGATCAGCACGTTGAGCATGGTCTGGTCGCTGTCGGGCGCGAACGTCATGTCGAAGTCGACGCCCGTCTCTTCCACGAAGATCTTGGTGAGCTCGTCGTCGCCGTAGTGCTCGTTCAGGTTGCTGTCGCTGCCCGCCATGGAGTCGAAGAAGAACGTCAGCGTGATCGGGCTGGTGTCGGTGGTCCAGCTCGGATCGGCGATGACCATGTCCTCGGCGGCCGCGGCTTCCTCCGAGGAGCCTTCGGCCCAGCCGGTCATGCTGAACGCGAGCAGCAATGCCAGTGCGATACCGGCGATGCCGGTCAACTTACCCATAGGTATCCCCCTTAAGGATAGAAAGGTGATTGGGCGGCATGCTGGGCCATGCGCGCAGCCCCGTCAAGGGGCGGAGTCAGCCGGAGCGCAGAAACCGGTCGCGGCCGGCGACCAGCGCCCGCAGCTTGCCGTCCGCCGCGGGGCGAGGCAGCACGCGCAGGCCGCAGTCGGGATGCAGGTAGGCGATGCGCTCGGCCCCGACGCGCTGCGCCAGCTCCTCGATGCGGCGCGCCACCTGGTCCGGCGTCTCGACCTGCAGGTCCTTGACGTCGATCACGCCCAGTCCCAGGCGGATGCCGGCGCGCACGTCGGCCAGGCGGTCCAGCTCCTCCGGCGCGCGGCGGGTGGTCTCCAGCACCAGGTGGTCGCAGCGCAGCGCATTCATGAAGTCGATCAGCCGGCCGTAGTCGCCGCGCCGGATCATCTGCCCGCCGTAGTTGCCGAAGCACAGGTGCACGGCCCGCTCGGTGCCGGGCTCGACGCCGTCGAGCAATCGGTTGATGGCGGCGGCCGCGAGCGGGCCGTCGCCGGGCGAGCCCGGCAGGTTGGGCTCGTCGACCTGTACGACGGCGGCGTCGATGCCGGCGAGCTGGCCGGCCAGCAGCTCCGCGAACGCCATCGCCAGCGATTCCACGTCGCCGTAGTGGGCGTCCGCCACGGTCTTCGCAATGAGGTAGGGGCTGGACATCGTGAACTTGAGCGGTGAGGCGGTAAGCGCGCGGGCGCGGTCCCAGTCCCGCTTCAGGTTCAGGCGCCCGTCGCCGAGGGGCCCGACCACGACGCCGGGCGGCGCGCTGCGGAAGGCCATCTCGTCCCGTGCCCGCCAGGCTTCGAGCTGGGCGCGGGTGAGCTCCACGCTGACGCCCGCAAGCGGGCGCACGAAGCGTTCCACCATCCCGCCGGGCGCGCGCCGCTGCAGGTCCCAGCGGCCCAGCTCGCCGTCGCAGATCACCTCGACGCCGGCGCGCCGCTGGGCGTCCATGACCACGGTCAGCGCATCGGCCAGCGCCTCTTCGTCCTGGCACTGCTTCAGCCACTCGGGGACGGGATAGCTGCCGACGACGGTGGTCTTCACCGGGCGCCGCTCCGCGCCGCCGCCCAGGAGCGGACCCGCTCGGCCGACACCGCCCCGTCATACGCGGCGACGCGCAGCGCCGATTCCCAGGTGGTGCCCTCCGCCACCGTCACGTCGTCGTCCATGGTGGCGTTGAACATTGCCATCCCGTAGTCGCGGACGAACCACGGCCCGGTGCGGCGGGCGCTCGCGGTGTTGTTCAGGACCAGCAGGCAGACGCCGAAGCGTCCCAGGCCGGCCGGCTTCGCCTCGTACGCCACGAAGTCGCGCTCCTTGCCGAACGCCACCTCGTCGGCGAGGCCGCGCCGGAGCTCCGCGCCCGTGCCGGCGACCATCTCGCCCCCGAACGGAGGGAGGAGCTGGGGCTGGACCCGCACCCCGATCGAGCCGTGCTTGTTGGCCTCGAAGCGCAGCTCGCCGTAGGTCGCGGTCTTGCGGGAGATGAGGTCACAGATCGTGGCGTCGGCAGCGGCGTACAGATCGAAGTGCCGCACCTCGTCCAGCACCGGCGCTCCGTCACAGCCCTCCCAGGTGCTGCGATACGTGAAGCGGAAGCCGGTCGCAAGCGGCGTGATGCCGGCGCGCTCGCGATAGCGGATCCGGCCCAGATGGTTGTAGACGTGCGAGTCCGGCGAGCGCCAGTCGGGATGCACCACCCAGAAGTTGGAGAGCACGCCGCCACAGACCACCCGCGCCTGGGCCACGAACACCCCGTTGTGGAACCCGTGATCGAAGGCGTACTCCTGCGTCACGCCCAGGCCGCGCGGGGTATTCAGCGGATAGCACCAGGAACGCAGGTCGTTGTGGCCGACCCCTCCGAGCAGGCGGCCGGTGGCCTGCTCCATGACCATGTTGCCGAGCGCGTCGTTGTCGCCCGCGCGCCGTATCTCGAAGCCGTTCTCCGTGCCCATGGCCACACCGTGGCGCAGCGATCCGGGCTGCGTCCACCTCCCAGGTGCGTCCACCTCCCAGGTGCGTCCACCGCCTGCGCCGGCTCGTTGATTCCTGTTGTGTGCTGCGTCAGCATGCCAGCGTATGGACAAGGTCCTGTCAACCAGAGTCGACGAGCGCAAGGCGGACCCCATCGATGCGTCGTTCGGCGCCTGGCGCCGACTCGAGCCACCGGATGGACTGCACCGGCGCATGCGGGCCGCGTTCGAAGAGGCGATGCATCGGCACCGGATGCGACCATGCAGCAACTGCCGCTGATCGACGTCGCCGAGACGGAGCGGATCGCCGCCCTGACCACCGCGCCCGGCACCTTTGCCTTCCGCGCCGACGCTGCCGAGAACCTCGACGGCCTGGTGCCCGACATCGGGCTGACCGGCAAGTATCCGTTCCGCAGCGTGTACCGGCCGCGCAGCTTTGCCCGCGCCGGCCTGCCGGCCACGCTCACGCACCGGTTCTGGGACACCATCGACGGCACCGCCGACCACACCGGGCGCCGCTGGCTCGGCGTGGTGATGTACGACGAGTACGGCTGCGAGTGCCCACTGGAGGTGACCCTGGGAGCCGACGCGATCGGCCGTATCGCGCCGTTCCGGCACGACAACCGGCGCCATCTCTACGTCCTGGACCGTCCCGTGGACTTCATGGGGGAGATGGAGGTGCTGCGCATCACCGGCACCGGTGATGCGTCGTACCGCCTGGAGCACGTGCTGCTGCTCGACGCGCGCCCGGAGCCCACCTGCTACCGGCCGCGCGTCGACCGGCTGACCGCGCGACTGGGGTTGAGCCCGGACGGCTCATTCGCCGTGGCCGTCGATGCCACGACCTGGCCGGCGTCCCGCTGCAGCGTCACGGTGATCCGCGCCGATACCGGCGAATCGGTCGCCGAGGCGGCCGAGGAGGAGTCGCTGACCCTGCACTCGATCGACGTGACCGGGTTGCCGGAGCCGCCCGCGGCCGGGTATCGGGCGCGTGTCCGCGCGACCGAGGCGGACGGGCTCGTGCAGACGGCGGAAGCAGCCGTGACCGGCGAGTCCGGCGCCGCAGCCGGCCCGGTGAGCGTGCCCGTGGAGCTGTACAACCTCGCCGGCGTCGAGTTGGCCGACCAGCCCATCACGTTCGGGGTACCCGTCCCGCGCGGCCGGGTGAGCGGAGCGAACCTCACTCGAAGAGTGATGGGCGCCGTCGAAGGAACCTGGGAATCGGCAGGCACGGCCACGCCGGTGCAGTGCCGGCCGCACGGTTTCTGGCCGGACGGATCGGCGAGCTGGATGCTCATAGACGGGCGCCTGCCGCGGGCGCTCGCGCCGGACGCTGATCTGGCCGGCACCGTGACCATCGGTCCCGCGGCCGCCGGCGCGCAGCCGCACGGCGCTTTGCGCTGCACGTCCGGCGACGGCGCCGTGACCGTGTCCGGGGGCTCGCTGCGCGTGAGCGTGACGGCCGGCTCGGTCGCGCCGCTGCCGGTGATCGAGACGCGGTCCGGCGCCAGCCCGTGGCGCGCGGCGCATGCCGGCAGCGCCGCCACGCTCACGCTGGGCAGCGGCGTGGATCTGTGCCAGGGGCCGATCCGGGACCTCGCCCTCGAAGAGGAGGGGTGGCAGCGCTCCGTGATCCGCTATCGCTTCGATCACCTCGACGGGGACGGGGTCGCGCACCTGACGAGCACCGTCCGCGTGCACGTGTACCGCGGGCTGCAGGCGGTCCGGATCGTGCACCGCCTGGAGGTCACGTCCCCGCACCTGCCGCCGGCCGCCGGCGGGACCGCCGAGGACATCCCGGCGGGCGCCGCCACCGCGCGGGACGCCATTGCCGGCACCGACGGCGAGCAGGCGACACTGCTGACGGTTCGAGGTGCGTCCCTGTGCATCAGCTGCGCCGGCAACCGTGCGGTCCGGTGGCCTGACGCACCGGCGGATGGCGCCGACGTCCCGCAGGGCGGCGCCGTGCGCCTGCTCCACGACCACGATCAGGCCTACCGCGTCGAGAACGGCGATGCGCCGCGCGAGGTCGCCGGCCGCGTTCCCGGCCACGTCACCGTATGCGGCGACGCCGACTCCGAAGAGGGATCCGCGGATACGCTCACCGTGGCGCTGCGGCGGTTCTGGCAGACCTGGCCGCGGGCCGTCCGGGTGAGCGGCGACGAGATCGCCGTGGAGCTGCTGCCGGCGCCGGCCGGAGCGGACCGTCCCGCGGACGAGGAGAGCTGGCACCGCATCTACTTCTGGCTCCGCGACGACGGCTATCTGCTCAAGGCCGGAATGGCGCTCACCAGCGAGATCCTGCTGGCCTGCGGCCCGCGGGACGAGTCGCTGCTCGCCTGGTTCGAGCAGCCGCCGGCGGTGCGTCCGTCCCTCGAGTGGCTCAACCGATGCGGCGTGCTCGGCCCGCTGGCTGCCAAGGATACGGGTGTGCTGGACGCCTACGAACGTGCGCTGGACTCCGGGTACGAGCAGTGGATGGCCGACCGCGACATCTGGCGCCAGTACGGCTGGGTGAACTTCGGCGACTGGTACGGCGAGAGCGCCTGGTCGTGGGGCAACAACGAGTACGATCCGCCCTTCGCGCACTACAGCGAGTTCCTGCGCGGCGGCGATCCTCGGTGGTCCATCCTGGGCGCCGAGGCGGCGCGCCACCTGACCGACGTGGACACCGTCAACGCCTCCACGGACGCCACTCAGGTGGGCGCTCAGTATACCCACATGCCGGGCCACGCCGGCGGCTACCTGCCGCCGTACTTCCGCAGCAAGATGGGCGGTTCCTCGAGCGTGCCGTCGCACACCTGGGTCGAGGGGCCGGTGCTGCACTACCTGTTGACCGGCGACGAGAACCTGCGGGAGTCGCTCGACCGCACCGCCGGCTGGCTGCTCGGGGCGGGGCTCAAGGACTTCGCCGGCGGCATCCAGCACTACGACTTCGCCAATTGCCGGGAGTGCGGCTGGCATCTGATCCACCTCACCGCGCTGGCGCGCATGAGCGCCTCGCCCCGCTACCTCAACGCCGCCGCGCTGATCGTCGACCGGGTGCTCGGGCGGCAGGAGCCCGAAGGCGGCTGGGAGCGCGTTCTCAAGGAGGGCCACTGCGGGTGCGAGCCGCCGCGCGAGCGCGGCGAGGCCGGCTTCATGGTCGGGGTGCTGCTGTCCGGGCTGCGCCGGTATCACGAGCTCACCGGCGACGACCGGGTCGCGGAGGCTATCCTGGGCGGCGTGCGCTGGCTCATCCGCCGCACCTACGACGCCGACAGCGGCCACTTCCGCTACACGCCGTGCCTGCACCGGGGCGGTGGTCCGCAGGCCGTGTTCACCCGCCAGGTGGTCGAGGGCATCGCCTACGCCCACGCGCTGAACGGCGACGGCGAGCTGCGCGAGATCGTCGAGCGTGGCCTGCGCGATCTCGGCGATCTGCCTGAACCCTCCCCGGACTCCGACCACTCCGGCTTCGGAAAGGACTGGGCCAGCCAGACCCGCTACGTACCGTCATTGCTGGCCTACCTTGCCGGCACCGGACGCTGAGGAGTTCGCATGAACACGGACAACGGAAACGAACCGCGCGTGCCTGAAGCGGCTCTGCGCGATCTGGGGGCCCGGGCGCTGCGTGCGGCCGGCGTCACCGGCGAGGACGCTGCCATCGTCGCGCGGGTGATGGTCGCCAACGAGATGCGCGGCATCAGCCACGGCGTCGCGCTGCTCGCGCCGTACATCCGCCACATCAAGGCCGGCGGCATGACCGCTGCGCCGCGCATCACAATCGAGCGCGACGTGGGCGCAACGCTGGTGCTGAACGGGGACGGGGGGCTCGGCCCTCTCATCTCCTGCCGCGCCATGGAACTCGCGATCGAGCGGGCCCGCCGGCACGGCGTGGCGTTCGTCGTCGCCCGCGACGGCAACAATTTCGCCGCCGCCGGGTACTACGCCAAGATGGCTGCCGACGCCGGCATGGTGGGCGTGGCGATGACCAACGCCGATCCGTACATGGCGGTCGCCGGTGGAGCCGGGCGCACGGTCGGTAACAACCCGTTGGGATGCGCCGTTCCGGGCGCCGACGGTCAGGCGGTCTACCTGGACATCGCCATGAGCGCGGTGGCCGGCACCAAGCTGGCGATCGCCGCGCGCGAGGGGCGCTCGATCCCCGAGGGCTGGGCGCTCGACGCAGACGGAGAGCCCGCGACCGATCCGGGTGCGGTCCGGCAGGGCGGGTCAATGGTCCCGGTCGGCGGCTACAAGGGCTCCGGCCTGGCGGTGCTGATCGAGTGCCTGACCGGGGTGCTGGGCGGGGCGGCGATCATGGCGGAGATGCGCGACTGGGTGGGCGACCCGGAAGGGCGCAGCAACCAGGCGCACAGCTTCATCGCCATCGACATCGAGCCGTTGCTGCCGCTGGCGGAGTTCAAGGAACGCATGGCGCGCCTGGCCGGGCAGGTGCATGGGGCCCGTCGGGCGCCCGGCGCCGAGCGCATCTATCTGCCGGGAGAGATCGAGCACGGGCGGGAGCGCGACGCACGGCAGAACGGCGTGCCGCTGCGCGGCGCGACCGTAGCCGGACTGCGGGACCTGGGCGAGCTGGCCGGGCTTGCCGATGAGGTGGAGGCGCTCCTGGCGGGCGGTTGAAGTGAGCTCGCGGATGGCTCCGTCACCCGCTCGCCGTCGGATGCCGTCCCTCGGGAGTCAGTGCGCGCACCGCTGACAGGTGACTCCTGCTCACCGGCACCTCGTGGCCTCCCGTCACGCGCACGAACGTCCGCTCGTCACGCCGATAGACCGCCGTGATGTGGTCGTGGGCCACCCAGTACGAGCGGTGCACCTGCATCCCCATGCCTCCGAGCTCGGCGACGGCGTCCGCGAATCGCATCAGGATCACCCCTGACCCTTGGCTCGTAACGGCGTTCACGTAATGGCCACTGACGCTGAGGTAGACGACGTCCTGCCCCAGCTTCGCGGGGAGGCGGTCCAGAAACCGGACGTGCTGCTCGGTGGTGAGGCGGGCCGCTCCTGTTCGCGGCTCGCGCGGGTCGACGTCCGGGGGGGCGGCACGGTGGTCAGCGCCGGACACGGTCGGCGGAGGGCTCCCCACGGGGCCCTCCGAGGCCGGGCGCTCGGACGGCACCACCACGGCCCTGCGTCGGAGCTTGGCACGCACACAGACCGTGTACAGGAGGATGGAGTTGCATGCGGCGCCCCACGCGACGGCGTTGAGGTAGATGTCCGGTAAGGCGGTGGGCCCCAGGCCGAACAGCTCGACCGCTGCGTAGCCGAGCGCCACGAGCGGAATGGCGACGAACAGCACCGACACGGCATACAGACCAAGGATCAAGGCCGGCGCCAGGTGCCGGGCGACATACAGCAGCATGGCGGTGGTCGAGTACCAGAGCGGCCATGCGATCGCTGCGCACAATCCCGTGAGCAGGAGACGCTGGCCGACGCGGTACATGGCGTCCGAGAACAAGGGACCCGTGGCGGAATAGACCAGGACTGCAGCGAGCGTGGTGCTGAGCGAGACCGCGACCACCGGCCACTCCAGCGTCTCCCTGTAGGCCGTTTGCAGGCAGCCGGCGCGCTTCCGGGTCCGGACGGTCTCCATCGCCCGGATCATCGCTGGGCGAGCGCACGGACGGCGGCAAGGTGGGTGCGACTCACCGGCAGCTCATGTCCCCCGGTGACGCGTATCAGGGTCCGTTCGTCGCGTCGGAAGACTCCGGTAATGTGGCGATGCGCCACCCAATAGGAGCGGTGCACCTGCATCCCGGTGTCCCCGAGGTCGGCGACGGCGTCGGCGAACCTCATCAGGATGACACCGGCCCCCTCGGTGGTGACGGCGTTTACGTAATGGCCGCTGACGTTCAGGTAGATCACGTCCCGCCCGAGCTTGTCGGGGAGGCGATTCATGAACCGGGTGGGCTGCCCTTGAGACCACTCGGCCCCCGTATCGCCGTCGCGGTGGGACTCAGCGTCGGCAGCCGTGACCGCCACCGGCTTCCCCGGGGGACGGTCGTCTTCGGGCGCGGAGTCTTCGGCAATGATGCGGTCCTCGGGGAGGACGGCTTCAGCGGTGTGGCGGAGCCTGGCGCGCAGGCAAGCCGTGTACATCAGGATCGCGCTGCACGCTGTCAACCCTACTCCGAAGTGAAGGTAGACCCTGAGGAATGGGACGTCGCTCAGGCCGAACAGCCCGATGACGGCATAGCCGATTGCCGCGCCCGGCATGGCGATGTAGAGAATCGATGCAGCCCACGTAGCCAGGATCAGGTACGGCTGCAGGCGGCGCATCAGGTAGAGAACCGTGGCGATCGTCGAATGGAAAACGGGCCAGCACACCACGGCACACATTCCTCCGAACAGCAGGCGGCGAACCGGGCCGCTGAGCGTCTCGTCGATGCCGAGCGCACCGGTGAGGGAATAGACCAGTGTTGCGCCGACGACCGTGCTCATCGAAACCCCGATCGCCGGCATCCGGAGCATCTCCTTGTGAGCCTCGTGCAGGCAGGAGCCGCCGGGGGAAGGGGGCGCGGCGCTTCGCCGTGGCTTTTATACTGCATCGTCAGCCCACTCGTGGTCAGGTACCCGGATGCTCGTCGTCGCCCTGCGCGATCCGCGGAATCAAACCACGCACGGTGGTGAGATAGGTCCGGCTTACCGGCACCTCGTGTCCGCCGGTGACGCGCACGAGGGTTCGCTCGTCGCGACGGAAGATCTCCGTAATGTGTCGGTGCGCTACCCAGTAGGACCGGTGCACCTGCGTGCCCGACTCTCCAAGCTCGGCCACGGCGTCGGCGAATCTCATGAGAATCACGCCCGAACCTTCGGTGGTGACGGCGTTTACGTAGTGGCCGCTGACGTTGAGATAGATCACGTCACGCCCCAGTTTCTCGGGCAGGCGATCCACGAATCTGGCAGGCCTTCGCGCGCCGCCGGAGCCGGCCGGCGCCCGCGGTTCGGAGGTCGCGCGGACGTCGTCAGCGGCAGCCTCCTCGGTATACCTGAGTTTGGCGCGCTGCCATGCCGTGTAGTGGATGACCGCGCAGCACGCGGCCAGCCATACGGTTGCGTTGAAGTAGATGTCCCAAAACCTGCCAGCAGCGTTGCGGCCAAACAGATCGAAGACGGAGTAGGCAATCGCCGTGTAGGGCATCGCCATGAACGGAACCTTGGCGACACACAGCAGAGCGATCACGTACGGTTTCCTGCGCCGGGAACAATAGAGCACGACGGCGCTGAGGGAGTGGCAGAACGGCCAAGCGATCAGGGTGCAGATGCAGACAAGGAAGAGGCGCTGCGCCGTGCTGAAGGAATCGTCCCGGCCCAAGGGGCCGGTGACCGAATAGACCAGCGTCGCACCGACTGCCGTCGCGAGGGAGACGGCGATCACCGGTGGGTCGAGCACCTCGCCGTATGCCCGCTGCAGAAACCGACCCACATTGACTGTCCGGCCGCGAAGCATATGCAAGAACGGATAGTGCCGAACGCAACGCGACGGGGGAAGTAGCGAAGCCGGGGCGGATGGCTCGGCGTCGCCATGCCATGCGACAGAACGGTGGTTCCAGCCGCGCATGCACAACAGGCCCCTTCCATTCGCCGCCCCTGGCTGCATGAGTGACCTTCGCTCTGCGCGGACGCAAGCGGACGACGGCGTTTCTCGATCTCTGATACACGAATGCGATTCAAGAATAATCCCGTCGTTCGCGTAACAACCGGCGATAGCGGCGTCTTGACGCGCGAGAATCGGTGTGCCACCGACAGACGGCCCGTCGCCGGGTTGTCAGACTCGGGGAGGAGGCTCGCTCGTCGGCGCCCCGGGAGGCGGCTCGATCTGTTGCCTCGTTCCGGGGTCACGGATGCGAGGGATGAGGGCGCGGACGGCCGTCAGGTAGGTGCGGCTCACCGGCAGTTCGTGCCCGCCGGTCACCCGCACCAGCGTTCGCTCGTCGCGCCTCAGGATCGCCGTGATGTGGCGATGCGCCACCCAGTACGAGCGATGCACCTGTGTTCCCATGTCATCGAGCTCGGCGATGGCGTCGGCGAGTCGCATGAGCATGACCGCCGACCCCTGGGTGGTGACCGCATTGACGTAGTGGCCGTTCACGCTGAGATAGATCAGGTCGTGTCCGATGTTCCCGGGCAACCGGTCCAGGAACCGGGAGCGTCCGGCGTTCGCGGGCCCGGTCTCGGCGCCGGATTGGTGTTGCCCGAGGGCCGTGGGACTCGGCTCGACGCCGGAAGGCGCTTCCGCCACATCACGATCTCCCGGTTCCGGGAGAGGCGTGCGGTCAGCTTCGGTCGCGGCTGTTGCGTGGGAGAGTGCCTCCGGCTCTCCGGCATGGAATGCTTCGGTGGCGGATCTGAGTCTGGCGCGCAGGCAGGCCGTGTAGTGAACGACGGCGCTGCAGGCTGCCACCGCCAGGGATACGCTGAGGTAGATGTCCGCAAGACCGCCTACATAGCTCTTGCCGGCAATCCCGAATATCGTATAGGCGACGGCGGAGCAGGCAAGCGCCACGAAGGCCGCTCCGGCGGCGGCCGCCACCACGATCTGATGCGGCTTTCGTCGACGTGCCACGTACAGGATCGTCGTGCTCAGGGAGTGGCAGAGCGGCCAGCAGATCAGGCCGCACAGCCCGACGTACAGAAGGCGAGTGCCCACCGCAACCGTGTCCTCGATACTCAGGGGTCCGGTGATGGAGTAGATCAACGTCGCGCCGACGACCGTGCAGAAGGAAACCAGAAGCACGGTCCCTTCCAGCATCTCCCGGTGCGCTCTCTGCAGGCAGCAGCCCCATTTCACGGGGAGGAGATCGCCGTGCGCCGCACCTTGACGCGTGGCGTCGTCCCGGTTGCCGGTCATGACGACTCCGCGCCGGCGCCGGGATCGCCGTCGATGACGCGCTGTCGAGATTCCATGTGCGAAAGCTACCGTCCGATGGCTGGTCCGGCCACTGCGTTTTCGCGAATCGATGAGCGATGAAACGTGCGCATATTGCACGTAATAGAGAGGCGATGCCTGTCGATCACTCAGGTAAAATGACGCTCCTTCCGGATCGAGTTTCGTGCGCGAATGTCAGTCGCCATGCGTGAGATCGGCGTGGAACGGTCATTCGCGGAGCGCGATTCGCCAAGTGGATTCGCGAAAAACTGGTGATTTACGTCAGGATCATGTCCGAGGGCGCGGCTGCGGCGCTCCGCCACGGTGGACAAGGCGGCTCAGCCCGTAGCAGGGTCGGTACATCGGCCGGTTCCACTCGGAGCGGGATGATCGGATCGTCTCGGCGCGCCGAGCCCGCGCGGTGAGGTCCGGAGGTCTGTGTGCAATGACCGATGCCCTTGAGCGGGATCTGATCAGAATCGACGGCCGGCCGTACGGCCACTACCGGGACCTCCGTGGGCGCCGCTATCCGCTGGGTGGCTGCACCCTGCAGGTAGACCATGTACAGGGCGATCCGTTCGCTGCGCCGAGTCGACTGCGCGTCGACGTACCCTGCGCCACTCTGAGGCTGCCGGATTGGGCGCGCAGCGGCAGGGAAGCGCGCCGCGCGACGGCCGACTTTCTGCAGCGGGCGCTCGGTCCCGCACTGTCCCGGTCTGCGGGCGGGGCAGGCAGCGGCAAGAGCGGGCTGCTGGAGATCACGCGTGCCGGTCAGGAGGTGCTGGACCGAACCGGTGTCGTGGTGGACGCGGACGGCAGCGCGCGGCTGCGTCTGTGCGCGGGGCTGCCTGCGGCGGGGCGGCGCATTCTCGGTCGCGCTGCCGCCGACCTGCTGGCACGGCGTCTGCGCTTCGCGATCGAAGCCGTCGCAGACGGGCTCGACCGCAGCGCACTGCGGTTGCACGTGCATGCGGTGGAGGACCAGGTCGCGCTGCGCTCGCAGCTCACGGGGCACGGCCTGATCGCGTTTCTTGCCGAAGAAAGCGTGCTGCCGCGCCGCAGTGGCGTGGATGCGCGTCCGCTGCCGGAAGCGCTGCCGTTGACGGTGCCCGACGCCCTCGCGGTCACGCTTCGGGCCCCGCACGCCGGCGTGCTCCGAGGGCTGGGGATTCGTGCGGGCGTCACCCTGGTCGTCGGCGGCGGCTACCACGGCAAGTCCACGCTGCTGCAGGCGCTTGCCCTCGGGATGTACGACCATGTGCCCGGCGACGGCCGCGAGCGGTGCGTCTCCGCCGAAGAGCTGGTGACCGTGCGCGCGGAGGATGGCCGCTCCGTGCGGGGTGTGTGCCTCAGCCCGTTCATCCGCGATCTGCCGCTCGGGCGGGAGACCCGCAGCTTCGACAGCGACGACGCCTCGGGCAGCACCTCGCAGGCGGCGGCGATCGTCGAGGCCCTGGAGGTCGGGGCGTCCGGCCTGCTGATCGACGAGGACACGGCCGCTACCAATTTCATGATCCGTGATGCGCGCATGCGCCGACTGGTTCCCGGTGCCCGTGAGCCGATCACTCCCTATATCGACCGCGTGCGCCAGCTCTGGGAGAGCCGCGGAGTGTCGTCGGTGGTGGTGGTCGGCGGGGCGGGCGACTACCTGGACGTCGCCGATTGCGTCATCCAACTGGACGGCTACCAGCCCCGAGATGTCACGGCACGGGCGCGCGAGGTCGCGGCCGCACATCCGCTGGGCGAGGCGCGGCCGCGCGCTCCCGATGCATGGCCGCCAGCCGCGCCGCGAGTTCCCTTGCCGGACGGGCTGGATCCCCGTCGAGGCCGCCGGCCGGAAAGGGTGCGCGCCGTAAGAACGCGGGCGATCGAGTTCGGGCGCGAGGAGATCGACGTCAGCCTGCTGTACCAGATCGTGGATCCGGCGCAGTGCCGGATGATCGGCGACGTGCTGCTGTGGCTCACGCGCGGACTGTGCGACGGCCGCCGCGATCTTCCCGCAGTCATGGCGGAGCTCGACGCAAGGATGCGTGCCGGCGGTGTCGAGGAACTGGCCGAGCCGGGGTTCGGCGACCGGGCGCAGGTCCGCCGTTTCGAGATCGCTTCCGCCATTAACCGTCTGCGCAGCCTGCGCGTGGCGACGAGCTGACGGGATCAGGCCGCGGCATGTCTCGCCGCTCCTTGGTACGATATCTCGGTGGTCGAGCGCCAATTTGCCGAGCCGCGTCTGGCCGCTCTCTACGATCCCCTCTGCGGGCGTGAGCGCCGCACCGACTTTCGCTTCTACCTGCCGTTGGTGATGGCGGCGAAGGCCGTTCTCGACGTCGGCTGCGGGACGGGTGCGCTGCTGCATTGGGCGCGCGAGACCGGGCACGCCGGGAGGTTGGTCGGACTCGACCCGGCCCGCGGGATGCTCGACATGGCTCGGACACGCGCGGACATCGAGTGGGTCTTCGGCGACCTGAGGACGGTCGCATGGGAGCGGGAGTTCGACCTGGCCGTGATGACCGGTCATGCGTTTCAGCAATTGGTCGAGGATGACGAGATTCGTGCCTCGCTCGCCTCGATTCACTCCTCGCTCGCCGACGATGGCGTCTTCGCGTTCGAGACCCGCAACCCGCTCGCTCGGGAGTGGGAGCGTTGGACTCCCGACCGCGGAGTCGATTTCGTAGGCCCCGATGGCGTCATGGTGCGTTTCGAGGCCAGGGTGGATGCACCGGTGTCAGGCGATGTCGTTCGATTCACCTGCACCTACACGAGCGCTGGTTGGAACCAACCGGAGCCGAGCCGCGCCATCTTGCGGTTCCTCGATGCTGAGACGTTGGCGGCGTTCCTTGCCGATGCGGGCTTCGCGATCGAGGACCAGTTTGGCGACTGGGATCGGAGCACGCTCGTGGATACGAGCCCGGAGATCATCACGATCGCCCGGCGGGCTCAGTTGTAGCCGGTCGAGCCGTCCGGACGGGTCGGTGCGTGGCGCTCCCAGTGGCGGTACGGGTCGCCCCGGATCGCGTCCTCGTCCACTTCGATGCCGAACCCGGGCCGGTCGCTCACCTGCAGGTACCCGCCGGCCGGCAGCAGCACCCCGTCGAACCTGCGGCGGGTCTCTTCGCTGGGCAGGACGTACTCCAGGATCTTGAAGTTGGGAGTCGCCAGCGCGAAGTGCGCGTTCACCGCGGTTGCCAGCGGTCCCATCGGATTGTGCGGGGCGACGGGCACGTAGTGCGCCTCGGCGATGGCGGCGATCTTGCGCATCTCCAGCAGCCCGCCACAGACGCACACGTCCGGCTGGATGATGTCGGCGCCCTGCGCGGCCAGCAGGCTCAGGAACTCGAAGCGGCCGTAGAGGCACTCGCCGGTGGCCAGCGGTACCTGCATCTGCGCGCGCAGCCGCGCCCAGGCGGGGATGTGCTCCGGGCGCAGCGGCTCTTCGTAGAAGTACGGATCGAAGGGCGCCAGCGCGTTTGCCAACTGCAGCGCCCGGATCGGCTCCAGGATGCGCGCGTGCGGGTCGAACGCGTACTCCCAGTCCTCGGGCGTGTGGGCGCGCAGGTCCTGGAAGTAGCGTGCGGCCGCCGCGCACACGCGGCCCCACCGGTCCGCGTCCGGGTCGAGCAGGTAGGGGCTGGTCTTGAAGGCCGTGAAACCCCACTGGTCGTGGAGCCGGCGCGCACGTTCGGCGGCCCCGGCCCCGTCTCGTCCCTTGATCGCGTGGTACACGCGGACGCGGTCGCGCGCGGCGCCGCCGAGCAGGCGGTATACCGGCAACCCGGCCTCCTTTCCGGCGATGTCCCACAGCGCCTGGTCGAAGGCGGAGATCGCCGCCAGCCCGACTCCCCCCGGCGGGAACCTGAACTGCTGGTGAATCTTGATCATCAGGTACTCGATCCGCCGCGGGTCCTCGCCGCCGACCAGCTCGAACAGGTAGTCGGAGATCGGCGCCACGCTCAGGTCCGGTCCGGTGGAATACGCCTCGCCCCAGCCGTGAATACCCTGGTCCGTGTGCACCTTTACGAGCGCGCGCGAGCGTGCTTCAAGAGCCGTCATGTGGGTGGAGATGCCGGTGATCTTCATCGCTTCCTCGTCGCATAGCATCGTCGGCGCGCGAAGGCGCCGCAAGCGGTCCGCGGCGCCCGCGCGGTGGTTACGGTCCCGGCCCGCGGCATACACTGCCGTGGTGGAGATTCCGCGCCCGCGCGCCCCCGCGACGCGTAACGAGCGCATCGCGGGACGCATCCTGTCGTCGCTTGTCGCGCTGACCACCACCTATTTTTTCGTGCTGCTGTACGACATGGTGAGCCCGGTGGTATTCGCGGCGGTCGACACCGGCGGCGAGCCGGCGACGCGGTCGACGACGCGGCGGTCGGCGGCCGGATCGCTGATCATGATCGTGCTGGCCGGTGGCTGGGCCTACGCGGTGTGGGTCTCGTTCCGCTACGTGTGGTCGCACCGGTACGGCACCGTCTACTCCCGCGCGGCGATGGCCATCGGGGTGGCCCTCGGAGGCGGCAGCGTCGTGCAGGCGGTGTTCGCCCTGCTGGTCGCCCTGGAGGTGGAGCAGGGCAGTCTGACGCCGGCGCTGATCACGGTGCCCGTGCTGGTGGTGGTGGCAACCGCCGCGTTCGTGCTCGCGCGCTTCCTGCGCGGGCGCACTCAGCAGTCAAACGAATCGCGCAACGCCTGACACGCGTCCGCCAGCCGCGCCCTGGAAAGCGTGGTGACCCGGCGCCGGAAGGAGTGCCGGGGCAGTGTATGCACATTGTCGAAGTTGACGACGCAGTCGGTCGGCACGCCGTCGTGACCGGGCGTCAGGGCGAGCTCCGATACCAGCCCGCGGCGGGTTCGCGTCAGCGCGGCGACCACCACCGCGCCGATCCGCGCCGCGACCGGATCGCGGGTAAGGACCAGCACCGGGCGGTTGCCACCCGGCGTCGCGGCGAACCAGATGTCACCGCGCCGCATCGTCCCAGTCGCGCCAGTCCTCGGCCGGTCCCCAGTCGGCGACCTTGGAGAGCGACGATTCGTCCTTGTCAGGCGGGTGCTCGAGCCACCGCCTGGCATCCTCTTCGGCCCGCAGTCGGAGCAGGTAGCTGTGGAGCGCTTCACGGAGAAGCCGCGAGCGCTTCATCCCCAGCCGGACGGCCCATTCGCCGGCCGCCGCCGCATCCTGGTCGGGCACGCGAAAACTGAGCATCGTCATACCAAGACGGGTACAAAGTAATACATTCCCTGTCAACGCCGCCGCGTGCAGTTTGACTCCCGTACCGCGGTTTTCTACGATCGTGGCCCTGATGGGAGCGTTCACCGGGTTGTCCGTCGTGCCGCTCACCGGCCGGAGCACGAGCGGTGGCTGAGACCCTCCTCGAGATCAACGACCTCCGCACCTACTTCCGCACCAAGGCGGGCGTGGTCCGCGCCGTGGACGGGGTGTCCCTGTCGATCGACAAGGGCAAGACCGTCGGCCTGGTGGGGGAGAGCGGCTGCGGCAAGAGCGTCCTTGCGCAGTCGATTCTTCAGATCCAGACGTGGCCGGGCGAGATCGAGGGCGGGCAGGTCATCCTGCACGGCGACAACGGCGGCGAGCCGGAAATCCTGACCGATCACCTGCCCAAGGCGGAGCGGCTGCGGCAGATCCGCGGCAACCAGATCGCCTACATCCACCAGGAGCCGATGGCGGCGCTGAGCCTGCTGCACACGGTCGGCAACCAGCTCCGCGAGGCGGTGCTGGTCCACAACCCGGAGATGTCCAAGGATCAGGCGAACGAGATCGCCGTCAAGATGCTCGGCGACGTCGGCATCCCGCGCGCCGAGACGCGCCTGGACTCCTACATCTTCAACTTCTCGGGAGGCATGCGGCAGCGGGTGATGATCGCCATGTCGCTCATCAACCATCCCCGCCTGCTGATCGCCGACGAGCCCACGACCGCCATCGACGTCACCATCCAGGCGCAGGTGCTGGAGCTGATGCGCGACATCCAGCAGCGCTTCGACATGTCGGTGCTGTTCATCACCCACGACCTGGCGGTCATCGCCGAGATCGCCGAGGAGGTGGTGGTCATGTACCTGGGGCGGGTGGTCGAGCGCACGACCGTCACCCGCCTGTTCGAGAACCCCAGGCATCCCTATACGCAGGCGCTGATCGGATCGCTGCCCAGCGCCGAGCACGAGCGGGGAGCGCTGGCCAGCATCCGCGGCACCGTCCCCGATCCGTACTCGCGGCCGACCGGCTGCGCCTTCCGCAACCGCTGCGACCACTTCATCGAAGGGGTGTGCGACCGCAACGTGCCGGCCCTGGTGGAGCTGGAGGAAAACCACGACGCCCGCTGCTTCCTGCACTCCGAGGAGATCGAGCTGGGTGCGGAGCCGGACACGGGCGTGGCCGACGAGCCCGCGGCGTCGAGTGCGGCCACTGGCCGCCACCGGCGCCCCGGCGCACAGCCGCCCGGTACGCCGGAAGGGGAGGACGGTGACGGGACCGCCGGCGCGCGAACCGCCGTGCAGCGCGGCACCACCGGGGCCGCGGTCCTTTCCCTGGACGACCTGCGCACCTACTTCCCGATCCGCAAGGGGTTCTTCCGCCGGCACGTCGGGTGGATCAAGGCCGTCGACGGCATCAGCTTCGAGATCGGCGAGCGGGAGACGGTCAGCCTGGTGGGCGAGAGCGGCTGCGGCAAGTCGACGACGGCGCGCAGCATCGTGCGCGCGGTCGATCCGACCGGCGGCGAGGTGCGGTTCCACGCGCGCGACGGCTCCGTCCTGGAGGTCACGGACGTGGACCGGGACCAGTTGAACCTGCTGCGCCAGCAGGTGCGGATGCTGTTCCAGGACCCGTTCCAGTCGCTGAACCCCCGCTTCACGGTGGTCGACATCGTCGGTGAGCCGCTGCGCAACTTCGGCGTCGCCGACGGCGAGGGGCTCCGCGAGCGGGTCGGGGAGCTGCTGGAGGACGTCGGGCTCGACGCCCGGCACATGGGCCGCTACCCGCACGCGTTCTCCGGCGGCCAGCGCCAGCGCATCGGCTTGGCGCGCGCGCTGACGATGAACCCCCGGCTGCTCCTGGCGGACGAGCCCACCTCGGCGCTCGACGTCTCGGTCAAGGCGCAGATCCTCAACCTCATGCAGAAGCTGCAGGACGAGCACGGGCTGTCCTACCTGTTCATCACCCACGAGCTCGGCATCGTCCGCCACTTCTCGGATCGCTGCGGCGTGATGTACCTGGGCCGCATCGTGGAGATGGGCACGACGGAAACGATATTCCGGGATCCGCTGCACCCCTACACCGAGGCGCTGCTGTCGGCCGCGCCGGTGCCCAATCCGCGCGCCAAGATGGAGCGCATCATCCTGGAAGGGGACGTGCCCGACCCCGCGGACGCACCGCCGGGATGCCCCTTCCACACCCGCTGTCCGTACGCGGAGGAGCGCTGCAAGACCGAGGTGCCGGCCCTGCAGGCGCTCGAGGAGGGCTCGGACCACACCGTCGCCTGCCTGCGCGCCGAGGAGCTGGAGCTTCGCGGCGTGCGCTGGTAGCGCCCACCGTCACGCCAGCCGCCCGATGACCGCCGACCGCGTCGCCGACGGCTCCACGCCGCTCGCCCCCGACTTCGGCGTCAGCCTGACGCCCGCCGAGTTCGAGGAACGCTTTCTCACGCTGCACAAGGAGCTCTTCGCGTCCGACACGCAAGGGTTCGACGAGGTCACCGTGCACGCCTACGCGCCGCCGTCCGGAAGCTACCAGGTCGATCACTGCTTCTTTCACGATGGGCGGAATCTGCACCTGTACTACGTGACCGGCGACATGCGGAACACCGAGGCGTGGATCGCCGCCTATCGCGCGGGCGACTACGAGAAGGCGAACGAGGTCTGCCTGGAGCCGGGATGCGGCCACGCCGTGGGTCCCGACCTGTTCAACCTGCAGTACCGCGACACGCTGCTGTTCGAGCCGGAGGGCCGCTTCGACCTTGCCAGCCGCTCCAACGCGCAGGTGTTCGACTTCGACGCCGGCGGCCCGCGCCGTTACGGGCTGCTCTACGGGGTGCGCGGCGGCGGGGCGGACGGCACGCCCTTCGTGGGCTTCAACCTCACGTGGTCGCCGGACCTGGAGACCTGGGCCGCCGGCGACGTCAATCCCGTGTGGGGGCCGCCGGCGTGGTGCAAGGAGGGCTCGACCTGCAAGGACGCTCACGTCATGCGATTCGGGGACCGCTACCTTCTCTATTACATCGCCATGGACCGGCATGGGTACGCCTGCATCGCACTGGCGAGCACCGGCGACTGGCGGACGATCGACGATCACGGCGTGGTGCTGGCCCTGCCGCCGTCGCTGCGCGGCACCATGGGGATCGAGTCGCCGTTCGTGCTGCACCGGGACGGCATGTGGCACCTGTTCTACACCTACGGCGAGGGGCTCCATCACGCCGTCAGCCCGTCGCCGGGTGGGTTCGTCGCCGCGCGCGGCAACACCTGGGACGTGGGCACCGGCGCCTACCTGATGGGGCCGTACCATGCGACCGAGATCGTCGAGCAGGACGGCCGCACCTACCTGACCACCGACCGCAAGGAGTACACGCGCAAGCTCAACCGCGTCGCCGGAGTGCTGCGCTACCGCGGCTCGTACGAGGACGAGAAGACTCTGGAAGAGGGTATCTACGTCGCCGAGATCGAGTGGCACGGCGACCGGCCCGTGCTGCGCAAGCCGCGGCGGCCATAGCCCCCTGTCCTCTGGAGACTCATCCGGATGGAGCTGGTCCTCAGCTATACCGCCGGCACGGCCGCGGCGGCCGGCAAGCTCGCGGCCATCCTGAACGTGCACCGGGTCCGGTGTGCGCCGGCCACCGTCTTCGTGGCCGGCCGGATCGCGGAGACCGAGCGCGAGGATTTGCTGCCGGCGATCGATGCGGCCGGCGACCTGGCCGACGTGAACACCGCCACCTACCGTCATGCGCGCGTGTTGCGCAAGCCGCCGTGGTCGGTGCCGCAGCCCTCCGACCGGCTGATCGCGGAGGAGATCACGCGCGGCGCCCTGGCGGTGCGCGAAGCCCTCGACCGACCCTGCCGCGGCGTGCGGCCCGCCGAAGGGGCGGGCGCCGGCTTCAGGGGCTTGGCCGCGAACCTCTCGGCGATGCGAGATGCCGGGCTGCGATGGTCGTCCGCCTACGTGCGCTCGACCTACGGGGACACCGCGCCCGGAGATCTGTGCGGCCCGTTCCGCTATGCCGACGACGGGTACCCCGACCTGCTGGAGCTCCCCGCGCACGGCTGGCCGGATGCGGCGCTCAAGGCGAACGGCGGCGCCGGCGCCCAGCAGCGCATCGTGCGCTGGCCGAGCCCCTTCGCCTATCCGGATGGACTGGTCGAGACGCCAGAGGAGGAGCTCGCCGTGCACGGCGCCACGATCGCCGCCGCACGCAGCGCTGGCGTGCCGTACTGCTGCCTGGCCTTCGACGCCGACTCCACGGTCCGGCCCCAGGACCCGGAAGCGCGCGTGATCGACCTGCTGATCGACCACGCCGCCGCCGAGGGCCTGGCGCTCACCACCCTCGACGAGCTGGCGGGGCGCTTCGCGGTCGCCGACCCGGCAGCCCTCGCCACCCCCGAACTGCCTCCGAGCCGCGCGGCCGACTTCGACCCGGGCACCCTGTTCGCCTGATGCGCGTCGTCTTCACCTACGACACCGAGGAGCCGGGCCTGTGCATCCCGGCGCTGCGGGTGATCACCCGCGTGCACCGGCGGTTCGACGCGCCGATGACGCTGTTCGTGGTGGGCGAGCTGGCCGCCGGCGCGGAGGGGCCGGCGCTCAGGCGCCTGCTCGACGAGACGCCGGACCTGCACGACGTGAACAGCCACACCTGGAGCCACTCGCGGCTGATCTGCAAGAACCCGTGGTCGCTGCCGGTTCCCACGCCGGAGTTCATCCATGACGAGACCGCGCGCGGCGTGGCGGCGATCCGCGACCGGTTCGACCGGCCCTGCCGGGGCTTTCGCCCCCGCTCCGGAGCCGGCTGCGGCTTTCGCGGCTGCCCGGAGAACCTCTTCGCGCTGCGCGCCGCCGGTTGCGAGTGGAGCTCCGCCTACCTCAAGTCGGCCTTCGAGGACTCGCTGCCCGGCGACCTGCACGGGCCGTTCAGCTACGCCGACGACGGCTACGACGACCTGTTGGAGCTCCCCGGGCACGGCTGGCAGGATGCGCTGGTCAAGGACTACGGGCGCGGCCTGCAGTACGCGGTGCGCTGGCCGTCGCCGTTCGCCTACCCGCAGCGCCTGGTGGAGACCCCAGCCGAGGAGTTCGCCGTGCACCGGCGGACGCTGGATGCCGCGGAGGAGGCCGGCCTGCCGTTCTGCTGCTTCGTGTTCCACCCGTGGACGATGATCCGCCGCCAGGACCCCGACGGCGAGTGCATCGACCTGCTGCTGCGGCTTGCGCGCGAGCGGGGCCACGAGGTCACGACCCTGGACGCCGAGGCGCGCCGCTGCCGGGAGCGGCCGGACCTGCTTTCGCCGGCGCCGCCGATTCCGCCGCAGCGCACGCGCGGCTACGATGTCGCCCGACACTTCGCCTGAGGCCGAGGCCCCGACCATGAGCGACCGCCCCAATGTCATCGTCTTCTTCACCGATCAGCAGCGCTGGGACACCACCGGCATCCACGGCAACCCTGCCGGCCTGACCCCCAACTTCGACCGCTTCGCCGCGCGCGGCACGCACCTCGCCCACACGTTCACCTGCCAGCCGGTGTGCGGGCCGGCCCGCTCCTGCCTGCAGACCGGCCTCTACGCCACCGAGACCGGCGTGTTCCGCAACGCGATCACCCTCGACCCGGCCCTGCCCACGCTGCCGGATCACTTCCACGGCGCCGGCTACGACACCGCCTACATCGGCAAGTGGCACCTGGCGCCGCGCGGCTGCATCGGCCCGGTGGCGGCCGAGCACCGCGGCCGGTACGACTACTGGCTTGCCTCCAACGTGCTGGAGTACACCTCGGACGCGTACCGAACGACTCTGTACGACGGGGACGAGCGGCCCGTGGAGCTGCCCGGCTACCGGGTGGATGCGCTGGCCGACGCCGCCATCCGGTACCTGGACGGCTGCGACGGCGGGCCGCGCGACCGGCCGTTCCTGCTGTTCCTCTCCTTCATCGAGCCGCACCACCAGAACCACCGCGACGACTATCCCGCCCCCGACGGCTACGAGGAGCGATACACCGGCGCCTGGGTGCCACCCGACCTGGCGGCGCTCGGCGGCAGCACGCAGCAGCACCTGCCCGGCTACTACGGCATGGTCAAGCGGCTGGACGAGGCGTTCGGCCGTGTGCTCGATGCGCTCGGCAGCCTCGGGCTCGCCGACGACACGGTGGTGCTTTTCACCTCCGACCACGGCAACCACTTCAAGACGCGCAACGGCGAGTACAAGCGCGCCTGCCACGAGTCGTCGATCCGCGTGCCGACCGCCATCGGCGGCCCCGGCTTCGACGGCGGCGGCCGTGTCGAGGAGCTGGTCAGCCTGATCGACCTGGCGCCGACGCTGCTGGACGCCGCCGGCATCGAGGTGCCGGCGGCGATGCAGGGCCGCTCGGTGCTGCCGCTGGCCGGCGCCGGCCCGGTCGATCCCGCGTGGCCGGATCAGGTCTTCGTGCAGATCTCGGAGTCCCAGGTCGGCCGCGCGCTGCGGACGAAGCGCTGGAAGTACTCGGTGAGCGCTCCCGGCGTGAGCGGCGGCCAGGTGCCGGCGGCGGACCGCTACGTCGAGGAGTTCCTCTACGACCTGCGCGCCGACCGCTACGAGCTGTGCAACCTGGCCGGCAACCCCAGGCACGCCGAGGTGGCGTCCCTGCTCCGGCAGCGGCTGCTCGGCTGCATCCGCGACGTAGAGGGCAGGGAGCCGGCCATTGAGCCGGCGGCAGCCGAGCGCCGGCTCTCCGGGCAGATCAACCCGGAGCCCGCCGACCTGGAGAAGCTGCGCCTGCCGGACTGAGTGCGCGGCTCGGATGAACGAGCCCGTTGTTGACAGAGGAATCGGGCGCGCCGACACTTCCGAACGGAAGCTGACATGGCCATCGCGGTTGCCTCTGAACAGTCCGACGGACTGCGCGTCGTCACGCGCGACGACTGCACGCTCGCCGACTTGTCCGCGTTGCAGGGGTACTGGACCCAGGCGCAGTACCTCAAGCTGACAAATGACGGCAATCGCCTGATCGAGTTCACCGACGGACGCATCGAGTTCCTGCCCATGCCCACGCAACGACATCAAGCGATCCTGCGGTTCCTGTTTCGGGCGCTGGATTCTCTGGTTCGCAACCGTGGCGGGGAGGTGTTCTTTCGCTCCCTTGCGCCTTCGTGTCCGCGACGGCAAGTTCCGCGAGCCCGACCTGCTGTTGGTCCACGACGCCCAGGACCCTCGCTGTCGGGACGACTATTGGCTCGGTGCAGACGTGGTCATGGAGGTGATCAGTCCCGACAACCCGGACCGGGACATCGTCGACAAGCGCATGGACTACGCCGAGGCGGGGATCCCCGAGTACTGGATCGTCAACCCCATGGACGAGACCGTGACCGTGCTCGTCCTTGCGGGCGGAGAATACCGGGAACACGGCGTATTCCGACCGGGAGAGCACGCCGCTTCGTCGGGGTTGCCCGGCTTCTCGGTCGACGTGCGGGAGACGTTCGACGCGGCATCACCGCGAACCGGTGGACGGGAGCATCGCTGACCGACCGAACAGCTCGTAAGGATCGCGAGTCTGATGGCGGCTCGCCATGCTGCTGACGATCTCCACCACGCACCGGCCGGCGACCGACCTGGGGTACCTGCTGCACAAGCACCCGGACCGGGTGCAGGCGTTCGAGCTGCCCTTCGGGGCCGCGCACGTGTTCTATCCGGAAGCCGGCGAGGACTGCTGCACGGCGGCGTTGCTGCTCGACGTGGATCCCATCGCTCTCGTGCGCAGGCGCGGCGGCGGGCTGCTTCGGCACTACATCAACGACCGTCCCTACGTGGCCTCGTCGCTGCTGAGCGTCGCGATCGCGCAGGTGTTCGGGAGCGCGCTCGGCGGGCGCAGCAAGGAGCGGCCGGAGCTGGCGGCGCAGGCGCTGCCACTCACGGCCACCGTCGCCGCACTGCCGTGTCGCGGAGGCGAGGCGGCGGTGCGCCGCCTGTTCGAGCCGCTGGGCTACCGGGTCGACCTGGAGGATCCCGAGGCGGACCGGCCGCCCGACGACTGGGAGCGCGGCCCGTACCGCAACCTCACGCTCTCGGGGCAGCAGCCGCTGGCCGCGCTGCTGGCGCACCTGTACGTCCTGATCCCGGTGCTCGACGACGACAAGCACTACTACGTCGGTGAGGACGAGCTGGAGAAGCTGCTGCGGCGCGGCGAAGGCTGGCTGGCCGACCATCCCGAGCGCGGGTTCATCACCGGGCGATACCTGCGTCATCAGCGCCGGTTGACGCGCGAGGCGATCGCGAGGCTTACCGAAGGCGAGGGGGAGGGCGACGCCGATCCCGGCGCCACGCCGTGGCGGGACCCCGGCGAGGATTCCATCGAGATGCCGATCCGGCTGCATGACCTGCGGCTGGAGGCGGTGAAGACCGTCCTCCGCGAGCACGGCGCGGCGCGCGTGCTGGATCTGGGCTGCGGCGAGGGCCGGCTGCTGCAGAAGCTCCTGGGCGTCGGCCAGATCCGGGAGATCGTCGGCATGGACGTGTCGGCGCGCTCGCTCGAGATCGCCGCGCAGCGCCTGAAGCTGGCGGCGCTCCCCGAGCGGCAACGGGAACGGATCCGGCTCCTGCACGGCGCGCTGACCTACCGCGACGCCCGCTTGGCAGGCTACGACGCGGCGGCGGCGGTCGAGGTGGTCGAGCACCTCGACCCGGATCGGCTTGCCGCGTTCGAGCGCGTGCTGTTCGAGTTCGCGCAGCCGGCGACCGCGGTCGTCACCACTCCCAACCGGGAGTACAACGTCAACTTCCCGGGCCTGGCCTCCGGAGCGCTGCGGCACCCCGACCATCGCTTCGAGTGGACGCGAGCCGAGTTCGCCGCCTGGGCCGAGCGGGTCGCCGGCGCGCACGGCTACCGGGTCACGTTCGAGCCGATAGGCGGCACCGACCCCGAGCACGGCGCTCCCACGCAGATGGGGATCTTCCGGCGATGCAAGTAGCCATCCCCGAGTTCTGCCTGGTGGTACTGATGGGCGCCAGCGGGTCGGGCAAATCGACGTTCGCCCGTGCGCACTTCGCGCCCACCGAGGTCCTGTCCTCCGACGCCTGCCGCGCCCTGGTGCGCGACGACGAGACGGCCCAGGAAGCCACCGCCGATGCCTTCGACGTGCTCCACTTCATCGCCCGCAAGCGGCTGGCCGCCCGCCGCCTCACGGTCGTGGACGCCACCAACGTCCGCCCCGAGGACCGCCGGCAGCTCGTCGCGATCGCCCGCGAGTACCACGCGATGCCGGTGGCGCTGGCCTTCGACATCCCGGAACCGGTCTGCCAGGAGCGCAACCTGGCGCGCGGCGACCGCGCGATCGGCCGGCGCGTGATCCGCAACCAGTGCCAGTTGCTGCGCCATTCGCTGCGCCGGCTGCGCCGCGAGGGGTTCCGCGAGCACCGCTTCCGGTCGCCCGCGGAGGTCGACGCGGCCGTCGTCGAACGCCAGCCGTTGCAGACCGACCGCCGCGCGGACCGCGGGCCGTTCGACATCGTCGGCGATCTGCACGGCTGCTTCGACGAGCTCCGCGCGCTGCTGGGCGAGCTGGGCTATGCCGTGGAGCGTGGGGAGGAGACGACGGAAGGCCGCTGGCGGATGACCCATCCCGACGGCAGGCGGCTGATCTTTCTGGGCGACCTGGTGGACCGCGGACCGGCAAGCGCCGCCTGCCTGCGGCTGGTGATGGACGCGGTCGCTGCCGGAACCGCGCTCTGTCTGCCAGGAAACCACGACGACAAGCTGGGGCGCAAGCTGCGCGGCCGCGACGTGAAGCTGAACCGGTGGCTGGAAGAGACGCTGGAGCAGCTTGCCGCCGAGCCCCCGGAGTGGCGCGACCGGGTGGCGGAGTTCATCGACTCCCTGGCCAGCCACCACGAGCTGGACGGCGGGCGCCTGGTGGTCGCGCACGCGGGCATGAAGGAGGAGATGCAGGGGCGCGCCTCGCGGGCGGTGCGCGAGTTCGCCCTGTATGGCGAGACCACCGGCGAGACCGACGAGTTCGGCCTGCCGGTGCGCCACGAGTGGGCCGCCGACTATCGCGGCCGGGCACAGGTGGTTTACGGCCATACGCCGGTCCCGGCCGCCGAGTGGCTGAACCGGACCATCTGCCTGGACACCGGCTGCGTGTTCGGCGGCCGTCTGACGGCGCTTCGCTACCCGGAGAACGAGCTGGTCTCCGTACCCGCGGCCCGCGTCTACTCCGAGCCCGCCGGCCGGCAGGTGGCGGCAGACACGGCCGACCTCAGCGCGCAGCAGGCGCACGACGACCTGCTGGACATCGCCGACGTGCAGGGCAAGCGGCACGTCACCACGCGGCTGCACGGCGGGGTGACCATCCGCGCAGAACAGGCGTCCGCGGCCTTGGAGGTGGTGAGCCGCTTCGCGGTCGACCCGCGCTGGCTCGTCTACCTGCCGCCCACCATGGCGCCCGGCAATACCACGAACGCCGCCGGCCTGCTGGAGCATCCGGCGGAGGCGTTCGAATTCTATGCCGAGCGCGGCGTCCGCACGGTGGTGTGCGAGCAGAAGCACATGGGATCGCGTGCCGTCGTCATCGCGTGCCGGGACGAGCGGGCGGCGGTGCGGCGCTTCGGCATCCCGGACGCCGGGATCGGCATCGTCTACACCCGCACCGGCCGCCGCTTCTTCGCCGACGCCGCCGTCGAACGGGCGGTCCTGGAGCGCGTGAACGCGGCGCTCGGCGAGCGCGGCTTCTGGGAGCGGTTCGACACCGACTGGATCTGCCTGGACTGCGAGGTGATGCCATGGTCGGCGAAGGCCGCGGCGCTGCTGCGCGCGCAGTACGGCCCGGTGGCCAGCGCGTCACGCATCGGCTTGGGCGCCGCGCTGGAGGCGCTGCAGCGGGCCGGCGCGCGCGGCGACGCGACCCGCGAGCTGCTGGAGCGGTATCGCGCACGGGCCGGCATGGCGGACGCCTACGCGCGGGCATACCGCCGCTACTGCTGGCCGGTCGCCTCGGTCGACGACCTGCGCATCGCGCCGTTTCACCTGCTGGCGACCGAGGGCGCCGTCTTCGCCGAACGGGACCACGGCTGGCACATGCAGACCCTCGCCGACCTGTGCGCGGGCCAAGACCAGCTCCTCGAAGCCACGCCGTTCCGGGTGGTCGACCTCCACGACGAAGCCGCGCGCGACGCAGCGACCGCGTGGTGGGACCAACTCACCGGGGCTGGAGGCGAGGGGATGGTCGTGAAGCCGTGGGACTTCGCCGCCGTGCACCGGGGGCGCCTGTTGCAGCCGGCGCTGAAGTGCCGCGGCCGCGAGTACCTGCGGATCATCTACGGCCCGGAGTACACGGCCGAGGAGCACCTGCAGCGACTGCGCGAGCGCGGCGTCGGGACCAAGCGGTCGCTTGCCGTGCGTCAGTTCGCCCTGGGCATCGAGGGTCTGGAGCGGTTCGTCGCGCGGGAGCCGCTCCGACGCGTGCACGAGTGCGCGTTCGCCGTGCTCGCCCTGGAATCGGAACCGGTCGACCCGCGCCTGTGACGTCTGCTGGAACGGACATCGCGCAGTTGACGATCGTCGGGTGTTGAACGGAGTCGGTGCCCCATGACACGGGATCCACACGACGTCGATTGGTCTCCGGTCGTCCACAGCGATCCCGGAATCTCCGGCGGCGGTTCCGGCCCCGGCAGGTCGTTGGACTGCCTGGACCAAGTCGACCTCCGTGAAATCGCTCATGCGCTGTCTCCTCCGGGTCCATGCGCAGCCCTCTCGATGAGGTCGCTATTCCACAGCGTGTGCAGGAACTCGTTGATCGGCAGGATTTCGATGCCGTCGACGATGCGCGCGGCCGACTCGGTGCAGACGACGATTCGCCTCCGCAGTGCCGTCTCGTCGGCGATCCTTCGCAGGCCGGTGAGGTCGCGGCGGGTGACCGCGCCGGTACCCTTCACCTCGACCGCCACCGCGTCGCCGATGACGAAGTCGACCTCTGAGCCGTCCGTGGTACGCCAGAAGGTCAGGGCGGCCGGGGACCGGTTGTAGGCGAGGCAGGCGCGCAGCTCGCAGAAGACGAGCTGTTCCAGGGCGCGGCCGAATGCCGGGCTGCCGGCTTCGATGCGTGTCGTGTCCGACAGAACGTTGGCGACGCCGACGTCGAACAGGTAGAGCTTGGCGTGCGATGCCGGCTTGCGGCGGGGACGGCGGGGACGATACGGCTGCACCAGCGTGCCCAGCAGCGTGTCCTCCAGCACCTGGAAGTACTCGCGGACGGTGCGCGGCGGCACGGCCGCGTCGGCGGCCACGCGGTCGAACACGACCTGCTCGCCGCAGCTCAGGGCCGCGGCGGTGAGGAATCGGGAGAACCGGTCCACGCCACGTACCAGTCCCTCGGCCTGGACCTCTATCTGAAGATAGGTGCCGCAGTAGGCGCGCAGATCCTCGATCGGGTCGTCCGAGTAGTAGATCGAGGGGATGCCGCCGATGTTGATCGCGCGCATCAGGTCCCAGTCCGGCACTTCGGCGGCCACGAACGGGAACAGGCTCCGGATGCGCGCGCGCCCGCCGAGCAGGTTGACGCCGCCGCGCCGGAGCTTCGCGGGGCTGCTGGCGGCCAGCACGAACCGGAATCCGCGGCTCTCGATCAGGTCGTGCACTTCATCGAGCAGGCCGGGCAGCTTTTGAATCTCGTCGATGATCACCGGGCCGGACTCGGGATCGATGGCCGCCAGCTCCTGACGCAACCGGCCGGGGTCGCGCGAGAGGCGCAGGAACACCTCGCCTCGCAGCAGGTTGAACCGCGGCGACTCCGGGAATTGCTGTCCCAGGTAGGTGGTCTTGCCCGTCTGGCGCGGTCCGAACAGAAACACGGAGCGCGTACGCAGATCACGTCCGAGGTCGAGCCGGCGTGCGAGTGTCACGCGCGCAACGTATCAGCAGATGCCGTTTTCCGCAACTATGATGCGGGAAAATGGTGTTTTTCCGCAAGTGACCTGCGGATTTATCGGATGCCGGCTCCTCAGGCGTCGCGGACGTAGACGGCGAACAGGCGGGCGTCCTCGGCGCGGATGCCGCGGAAGTCCAGCTTGACCCGGTACGGGCCGAGCCGTGACGGCACGGTCGCGCCGGGCGGCCACCGCACCGGCACGTCCAGCCCGTCGGAGCCGATGACGGCGGCGTCGCTGCCCGAATAGCCGGCGATCGGCCGGAAGCGCTCGTCGACCAGCTCGACGGCGATCTGCGCGTGCGGCCCCAGGCCGCTCACGTTGAGGCTCACCGACGTGTCGCCGGTCGGCTCCAGCGCGCAGCTCAGGGCGTGCGGGGCCGGCAGCGGCAGCAGCGTCTTCTCGCGGAAGACCGACAGCGAGCCGAGCCGGTCGCGCTCCCAGGTCGCCAGCCGCACGTCGCTGCCCGCCCACAGCTCGTACCAGAACAGGGTGCGGTCGCCGCGGTTGAGCATCCCCTGGCCCTGCATCAGCGCCGGCGCGCTGCCGGGTGCCAGGCCGGGCTCCTCCAGGGCCGGTATGAACAGGAAGTCCGGGACCGGCTCGCGGAAGTCCAGCGCGTCCTGGCTGACCAGCAGCCCCAGGTCCATGGTGATGAAGCGGCGGTTGCCGCTCGGCGTGCCGTGCCACATGCCGTACACGCCCACGATCACATTGCCGCGGTCCCAGCAGCAGGTGCCCAGGTGCACCTCCTCGGCCGTGTTCCAGTTGTGCATCACCTGCCGCGGCGGCAGGTTGTCGCGCCGGAAGCCGAGCGCCGACGCCTGCGTCCAGTGCTCGAAGTCGTAGGACGCGAAGGTCACCAGCTTGCGCGCCCGGCCCCACTGCGAGCCGTGCCAGCCGAACTCGTCCTGGCCGTTGACGTAGTAGCAGCCGCCCCACCTGATCAGGCCGGCCATCTCCATCGGCGGGCCGACCGGGTTGAAGTCGGGCACCTCCCAGCGCAGCCCGTCGGCGCTGAAGGCGACCGCCAGCCCGTTTCCGTAGAGCCCCGACTCGATGCACATCTTGAAGCGCCGCGACGGGTCCGGATCGTCCGGGTCGTGGATGACCGGCGCGGCGCTGATGACCGGATCGCCGCCCAACAGGTCGACGATGTTGTTGTCGCGGCTGCCGCCGTACTCGACCAGGCCCAGCGACGGCTTCTCCCAGTGCTCGCCGTCCCGGCTGACGGCGTAGCAGATGCGCCGGCCGCCTTCGTCGAGCGATCCGCTGCTCTCGTACCACATGCGCAGCTCGCCATCGACCTCCGCGACCGCGCCGTAGTAGCGCACCCCGGCGTCGTCCGGAGCGCCCCGCGGGCCGCGGCCCACCACGATCGGGTTCGCCTCGCCCGGCTCCTTGCCGGGCACCAGGTCCAGCTTCAGGCCGGTGGTGTAGCGGAGGCTGTACTCGTCGAAGGCGAACAGGACCGCCTCGGCGACCGGTCCGTTGGTGCTGCCGTTGCGTACCTCGATCACGGGCGAGCCTGCCTACACGCCGGCCGGAACGCCGAACGGCCGTCCCGAGATCACCGCCGGCATCGGCCAGACCGGGCCCTCGCGCACGGCGAACTTGTCGCCCAGACCGCACAGCCACATGAACTGGCGGGCGGCGTCGCGCGAGCTGCGGTATTGCTCGCCGAAGCGGGGCTCCTCCAGCCAGTAGTTCGCGGTGGCGAAGTCGAATTCCGGCTCGCGGATCCAGTCGCGGGTGGGCGCCGCGGTGCGGTGATAGGTGGCGGTGAGCATGTGGCGCATGCCGGTGGCGGTCGCGTGGGCGCGCCGATGCCACGTGGCGTAGGCGGTGAAGTAGATGGTGCCGGCCGGCGCGGTCGACTTCCAGGTGCCGCGGATCGAGTCGTAGTGGGCCATGAAGCGGACCTGGTTGGTGACGTGGTGGGAGCCGGGGACGAACTCGGTCGGCCCCATCTCCTCCGGGCAGGCGGTCGGGTAGTAGAACCACTTCAGCGTGTTGAGCTGCCCGTCGAACATGGAGCCGCCGTCGATGTGCCACTGGTTGGCCGCCACCGGGCTGGCCTCCCGGAACCACGTGGACCAGTTGGGCAGCGCGAAGTTGGCGCCCAGCAGCGAGCGCGCGGCGCCCGCCGCCGCCGGGTTGCACAGCACCGACTCCACGAACCAGTCCTGCTCGGTGAAGGAGTGCATCTGGCGTCCGCCCCGGTCCCACTGCTCGTCCATGGCGGCCACCACCCGCTCGTTCACCTCGGGCGGCACGGCGGCTTCGATCATGTGGTAGCCGTTCTTGCAGAATTCGAGGACCTCCGTGTCGGTCAGCGTCGGTTCGCAATCATGGGTCTGCATGGAGCCGAGTATACTCGCTGCATGGCAGTCATCTCGCACGACATGGACAACTTCAACCTGGCGGTGAACACGCACGTGGACCCGCGCCGCGCGGAGGCGGTGCCGGTCGGCGACGACCGCCAGCTCCTGGTGGACGACTTCTTCCTGGCCATGGGCCGCGGCCACGAGCAGTACCCGCGCAACATCGCCTGGACCCTGGGCAGCGTGGACAAGCACGGCGCGCCGCTGTTCGAGGGCGGGCAGCCGTGGGAGGACAGCTCCGCCTGGCTGACCGTGCTGAAGGACGAGGGGCGCTACCGCATGTGGTACAACACCTACCACCCGGAGGCGCGCCGCGGCCTGTTTCTGAGCTACGCGGAGTCCGACGACGGCGTGGAGTTCACGCGCCGCGAGCTGGGCCTGGTCGAGGTGGCCGGCTCCACGCGCAACAACGTCGTCTTCGACGGCGGCCTGGCGGGCATCTCGCCCGAGTCGGGCAACGTCTTCATCGACCCCAACGCGCTCGACGGCGAGCGCTACAAGCTGATCTACACCGACTGGTGGGGGCCGGAGGTCCACGAGCTGCCGTTCACGCACAACGTGGGCATGCTGCGCGGCGCCGCTTCGCCCGACGGCCTCTCCTGGACCCGCTACTACGACAACTTCCTGGGCAAGTACTGCGACTCCCAGAACAGCGCCTGCTGGGACCGGACCATAGGCCGCTACGTCGCCTATCACCGCGCCATCGCCGAGCACGCGTCGCTGTCCGCCGGCGGCGTGAGCATCCGCGGCGAGGGGCGCGGGCGCGCGGTCGGCCGGCTGGAGTCGGTCGACTACCGCACCTGGGAGAGCACCGGCATCGCGCTGCAGGCCGATTTCCACGACACCATGGACACCGACATCTACAACAGCGCCTACGCGCACTACCCGTACTCGCCCAACCTGCACTTCATGTTCCCGTCCTTCTACCGTCACTACGAGGGGACCTTCGAGGTGCAGGTCTGCACCAGCCGCGACAACCGGCACTGGTTCCGCGCCAACCGCGACACCTTCGTCCCGTTGGGCGCGCCCGGCGAGTACGACTGCTTCATCGTGTCGGTCGCCCCCGGCTTCGTGGCCATCGACGACGACACGCTGGCGCTCTACTACCGCTCGGGCGACGGCCCGCACGGCGGCTCCAAGCCGATCGAGCTGGGCTACCAGTCCCGCAGCCGCGTGAGCCGCGTCACCTTCAAGCGCGACCGCATCATCGGCATCGAGGCAGGCTCGGATCGGGGCCAGTTCATCACCCGGCCGCTGACGTTCACCGGGTCGCAGTTGCAGATGAACCTGGAGACGCTGGGGCCGGAGGCGGAGCTGACCGCGCAGCTCGTGTCCGTGGAATCGGGCGAGCCGGTCGAAGGGTTCGGCTTCGACGACTGCCGGCCGCTGCGCGCCGACGCGCTCGACGGCGTGATCGGCTGGGGCGGCCGCGACCGGCTGCCGGCAGAGCTTGCGGGCCGGCCGGTGCGGCTCCACGTGCGGCTGCGCTCCGCCCGGCTGTACGCGTTCCAGTTCGCCGCCTGAGCGCCGGCCGGGCTGCGGAATCTGCTATCGTGACCCTATGGACCGCATAGTCGATACGCACTGCCACTTCTGGTGGCGGGAAACGAACAGTTGGCTCGACTCCGGCTGGGAGATCCTCTACCAGGACTACACGCCGGTCGAGCACCAGGCCGCCTCCCGGCCGGTGGGGGTGACCCGCTGCGTGATCGTCGAGGCCGGCGACACCGACGTCGACAACCAGACCATCATCGACTTCGCCGCGGAGTTCGACTTCGTGGGCGGCCTGATCCTGCGCGCCGACCTCGACGACCCCGGCCTGGGACACAGGCTCGACGAGTGGCAGAAGCTGCCCAAGTTCCGCGGCATGCGCATGAACTTCGAAGCGCATCCCGATCCCGGCATCGCCACCAAGCCGGCGGTGATCTCCGGGCTCCGGGAGCTGGCGCGGCGCGGACTCATCCACGACTTCCTGCCGCTGGTGCGTCACCTGGACGGCATCGCCACCGCGATCGAGCAGGTGCCGGACCTCAAGTGCATCATCGAGCACTACGGCAAGCCGGACTTCGACGGCACGCTGGAGCCCGCGTGGGAGCAGGCGATGCGCCGCATCGCGCGCGACACGGGCGCGTTCTGCAAGCTGTCACTGTCGCCGCAGGTGACCCGCATCCAGGAGTACCTGGACCACCCGAAGCAGGGCTGGCCGATCGAGGCGATGCGCCAGTACACCGCCCTCTACCTGGAAGAGCTGGGGCCGGACCGGCTGATCTGGGGCAGCGACTGGCCGGTGGCGCTCTTGACCACCGACTACGCGGGCATGCTCGCCACCCACCGCGAGCTGCTCGGCCCCCTGGATCCGGAGGTGGAGTTCAAGCTGTTCCGCACCAACGCGGAGGCGTTCTACAACGTAACCGCGTAGCCGATAATCGAGGCTGACCGTCTTGATGAGCCGGATTTACCATGAAAAATGCATAGTCAACTGTGGATTTTCATGGTGTAGTCCCTCGATGACGATCGCCTGCCGGGACCTGTCGCTGGACGCTCTCGACGTGGTGTATCCGGGACCAATGCGCTACGCGATAGGCGACCGCATCACCGCCGTCCCCGCACGCGAGCGGTATCAGCTCCCTGCGACTCCTGCTGCTCCTGCACCTGCCAGAGGCTGAGGCTCAGGGAGGGGGGAACCTCGACGTTGTCGAAGGAGATCATCTCGTCCTCGGCGATGTCGGCCGTGGCGACCGCGCCGTGGGTGAGCGCCATCGGCACCAGGTTCTCCGCGCGCGCGGCGTCGTGCCGTTCGGCCATGCCGTAGACGGTGTAACCGCCTTCGCCGTCGAGCGTCTCCCCGGCCCGTAGCGGGCGCTTGGCGGCGGCCACCACCTCCGCGGCGCGGCAGGTGGGGGCGCCCACGTCGTCGCCCAGCACCGCCATGCGCGCCAGCCCGAGCGGCATCTCGTGTCCGACGAAGTGCTGCGGCCGGTAGATCATCGCGTAGCCTGAGCGCTTGCCGATGATCATGCCGGTGATGTCACCGTAGGAGGCGAGCGATTCGTTGACCTCGCGCGTCGGTCCGTCGATCACGGCGAACAGGCCTCCGCGGATGGAGCGCTCCACGAAGGTGTCGTCCGGATGGATCGCGCTGACCGCCTCGACCACGCCCTCCCGGTTCAGGATGCCGCCTTTCTCCTTCGAGGCGAGCACGTCCGGGATCTCGCGCAGGTCGGCGGTCGGGAAGTGCAGCCCGCGCACGTCGGGCTGCAGCCCGGTCATGTTGGCCAGCGCCACCACCTCGATCGAGTGCTTGGTGCCGTCCAGGAACGACCCGAACATCTGCGCGTTGTAGTCCTTGCCGGTGAAGCCGTAGACGCCCGGCACGTCATCCGGGTTCATCTTGCGGAAACTCTGCGTGAAGCGCGTGCCCTTGCCGGCCGCCACCAGGCGGAAGCCGAGCGTGCGCGCCCAGTCGCAGAGCTCGGCGGCGAGCGCCGGCTCGTCGCCGTAGGCCAGGCTGTAGATCACCCCGGCGGCCTGGGCGAGCCTGCGCAGGTGGTAGCCTACCAGCACGTCGGCCTCGACCGTTACCATGGCCAGGTGCTTGCGGGCCAGAATCGCTCGGTAGGCGTGGCGCACTCCCACCTCCACCAGTCCGGTCGCCTCGATGACGATGTCGACGGGGCTGTCGATCAGCGCCCCGGCATCGGCGGTGACTACCGGCGTGCCGGCGGCCACGGCATCGGCGACCTGATCGGCCGAGGAGGCCCGCAGCGGTTCGTCGTCAGCTCCCGCACCCAGCACCGCGGCGGCCGCCTCCACGCGCAGGTCGGCGATCACCGCCAGCCGCATGCCGGGCATGTGCCGGATCTGGCCGGCGATCTGGGAGCCGAAGGTGCCGATGCCGATCAGCCCGATCCTGACCGGCGTTCCGTGTCGCTCGCGCGCGACCATTCGCTCGTACAGCATGCGGGCGAGGGTAGTGGCACCGCCGCGCCGCCCACAAGCGGACCGTCATGACGCGGCGCCCGTTCGGAGCCCTGGGCGAGGTGAGCGCGCTCACGCTGGGCGGCGCGGGCCTGATGGGCGGCTGGGGGCACGCCCCCGACCTGGACGAGGCGGTCGCAACGATCCGCGCTGCCGTCGATGCCGGCGTCGACCACATCGACGTGGCCCCGGGCTACGGCGACGGCGGCGCCGAACGGGCGGTGGGCGCCGCGTTCGGCGGCGCGCTGCCGGCCGGGGTGCAGATCTCGACCAAGGTGCCGCTGGACCGGCCTTCGCCGGGAGCCGCGCCTGGCCTGATCGAGCGCAGCCTGAACGCCAGCCTGGAGCGCCTGCGGCTGCCGCGTGTCGATCTGCTGCTCACCCACTGCTGGCTTCTGCCTGACGGAGAGGAAGGTGCCGGCCGTTCGGGAGTGCCGTTCCGGGACTACGTGCAGGAGGTGCGACCGGCGCTCGAAAGGCTCGTGGCGGACGGCCGCATCGGCGCATGGGGCATCAGCGGCATCGGCGCACCCGTGACCGTGCAGCAGGCGCTGCTGGCGCGTCCCCGGCCCGCGGCCGTGCAGGCGATCGCCAACGTGCTGAGCTCGGCCGGCGAGGAGGTGCCGTTCCGCGGACCCTCGACCGGATCGGTCGCGGTCGCGGCCGCCGCAGCCGGCGTTCCCGTGATCGGCATCCGCGCGGTCGGCCGCGGTGCGCTGGCCGACGTGCTCGACAAGCAGGTCGACGACGATCATCCCATCGCCGTCGACTACCGGCGCGCGGCCGGTCTCCGAAGTCTGGCACGGGCGCGTGGCGTACCGGCGGCCCGCTTGGCCTACCGGTACGCCCTGTCGCTCCCGGAGGTGGCAACGGTCGCGATCGGCGTGCGCAACCGCGCCGAGCTGGCGGACGCGCTCGCCGCCGAACGTGACGGCGTGCTGGACGCCGCGGACACGCTGTCATTGCGCGACGCATGTCGCCACCATGGCGGCGGTGAGGTGACTTCGGAATGAGCAAGACGATGGTGCTGGCGGTCATCGGCGGGGGCAGCTCGCAGTGGATGATCTCGCTGATGAAGGACGTCTACCTGCTGGACGCGGTGGACGGTGGCGAGATCCGGCTGGTGGATCCGGACCGCGGCGGGGCAGCGGCGGTCGCGTCCATGCTGGCCCGCTTCAACGCGGAGCGCGGCAAGGACTACCGCATCTCCGTGTGTGACGACCGGGCGGAGGCGCTCGGCGGCGCCGACTTCGTGATGACCACCTTCAGCCCGGGCAGCATGGACGCCTTCGAGTACGACCTGGAGATCCCCATCCGCTACGGCATCCGCCAGCCGGTCTCCATGACGGTGGGTCCCGCCGGCATCTCGGCGGCGCTGCGCACCGTGCCGGTCGCCGCAGAGGTCGTGGAGGACATGGAGCGGCACTGCCCGGGCGCTTGGCTGCTGAACGTCACCAATCCCATGAGCGCCGTGACGCGGGCCATGAACCTGGCCGCCGACAGCGTGCACGTGGTGGGACTCTGCCACGAGTTCCATGCGTTCCCGGCCCTGGCCGCCGCCATCCTGGACCTGCACCCGCCGGCGGAGCTCAACGTGGTCGAGCAACTCTACCGGTGGCTGCCGGAGCAGGGGCTGCGCTATGCGGTGGCCGGCATCAACCACTTCATCTGGATCGTGGCCGCCGAGCTGAACGGCCGCGACGTGCTGCCGGACATCCGCCGCTTCGCGCGCGAGCACCGCGACCTGGCGCCGGCCGGTGCGCCGTACAGCATGAGCAACCGCCACGCCGCCAAGCTGGCGCTGTGCCGGACCTTCGGCTACCTGCCGCTGGCCGGCGACCGCCACCTGGTGGAGTTCTGGCCTCACCTGTGCAACGTGCGCAACGGCTATGCCATGCGCTACGCGGTGGAGAAGACGACGGTCGACTCGCGCCGCCACCGCCGCGAGCAGAACCGCGCGCGCGTGCAGCGCATCGCCGCCGGCACGGAGGAGATGGACTGGACCCGCAGCGGCGAGGAGATGACCGAGGTCATGCACGCCATCCTCACCGGCGGCAGCACCACGGCCATCCTCAACCTGCCCAACCAGGGACAGGTCGGAAACCTTCCGCGCGACGCCATCGTGGAGACCCTGGCGACGGTCACCGGCGAGCAGCCGGTCGAACCTCAGTCGTGCGGCGAGCTCCCCGGCGCCGTGGGTTCGCTCTGCCGGCTGCACGTCGACGTGCAGGAGATGACCGTGCAGGCGGCCCTGCGGGGCGACCGCGAGCTGCTGGTGGAGGCGCTGTCGCTGGACCCGATGTGCGCGGGCGCCGACTTCGCGGAGATCGGCGATCTGGCCGACGAGCTGTTGGCCGCCAATCGCCGTTGGTTGCCGCGCTTCTTCGCCTTCTGACCACGCCGTCGCGGTATTGCCGCTCAAGAAAAGAACTATTATTCTGTCCTCGCCAGATTGGCAATTCTTTTTTTGGAGAGGATTTCGATGACAAGGAAGATTTCGCTGTGCGTGGCAGCGGTCGCTGCTTTCGTGCTGGTGCTGAGTGGCTGCACCAGGGCGGTACCGACGCCCGATGTCGGGTACGCGATGTACTGGTGGAACTCGCTGAACGGTGACCAGATGGTGGCGGCGCTCTACGGCAATACGGCTACCGAGGGGCAGGACGCAGCGGCGCGGAAGATGTACGCCGACCTGGATCAGAGTACCAAGGCCAGGGTGGATCTGGCGGCGACCGAGATCAACGGCCACCGCAGCTTCCGCACGGTCGGCGAGTGGTGGGAGTCGCTGAACTGCCGGGAGATGAACATCGCGGCGGGCTACGGCAATACGCGCAATCCGATGAGCCCGTACTGCGCGCACTATCCGAATACGGGAGCTGCGAGGATTCTTGGCTACGACGCGCTGAAGCACGTCAACCACGTGGGCGGGGCGTTGCTGGGCAAGGGCACGCACATGGTGCCCATGGTGCACCCGGCCGCCGCCGAACGGTGGTGGAACGCCTTGGACGGTCCGCAGATGGTCGCGGCGCTGTACGGCGACATGGCCACGATGGAGCAGGCAATGGCGGCGAAGCGGATGTTCAAGGACCTGGATGCCGCCACCGTGGTGAAGGTGCTCATGGCGGCGGACGAGATCAACGGCTACATGAGCTTCTCCAGCGTTGGCGCGTGGTGGGAGTCGCTGAACTGCCAGAAGATGAACATCGCGGCGGGTTACGGCAATACGCACAATCCCATGAGCCCGTACTGCGCGCACTATCCGGGCTCGGACTTCCCGCCGGAGAAGATCCTCGGCGACGACGCGCTGTACCACGTCAACATGGTCGGCATGGCATTGCTGGGTCGTGACGACCCCGGCACGTACCCGCCCGAAGACGAGGGCTGATCAGTAGCGCACGACGAGTTGCGCGAACACGTTGTCCTTGACGTCGTCCCGGCCCAGCAGGCCGGAGGCGACGCCGGGGCTCCACTCGAACCACAGGTTGGCGCCGGCCGCGGCCGAGACGTGGTCGCTCAGCCGCAGCCCGGCGCGCGGCGCCAGGTGGAGCGCCTGCTCGGTGATCCCCCACGCGCCGATCACGCCGACGCTCAACGTCTCCCGGAACAGACTGGTGTCCGCCCGCGCTACCACGTACACCGTCGACGGGTCCTCCTGGAGCATGTAGAAGTCGCGGAGAGCGGCGACGACGTTCTCCACGAGCGGGCTGTACTCCGACCTGAACTCCGCGTCCGGGTGCAGGATCAGGCGGTGATACAGACCGGCCGACACGTTGAACGGCTGTTGGCCGATCGACACCGCGCGGTCTGCCTGCACGGCGTAGAGGATCTCCGGCCGCTTGACGTCGATGCGGGTGCCGTCCGCGTTCTCGGTCAGCTTGAGACCCGCGTCGGCGGACAGCACGAATCCGGCCAGTGCCGCGCTGGCGCCGACGCCGAAGTTGTGGGCGCGGTTGTAGCCGGGCACGACGACGCCCCTGATGACATAATGGGTCTCGCCGTCCACCGTGCGCCTCGTCTCCCGAACCCCGCTCAGGTCGAAGTCCGGCGTCTGATCGCGGAAGAACGAATAGGTGACCTGCGCGTCCACGTCGAACGACGTGTAGGACAGGGCCGCGTGCACGGAGTGCGCCCACTCCGAGAACAGGGCCACCCGCGGGTTCTCGAATCGGGCGTCGATGTCGTAATTGATGAAGGTCAGGTCGAAGTCCAGCTCGGCGATGCCGATCAGGTCGGGGGCCAGGAACGGCACGTAGACCAGCTCCAGGCTCAGCGCGTCGTCCAGGTACGCGGTGACGTGGACCATGGGGT
The DNA here is from genome assembly GCA_028820215.1 of Spirochaetaceae bacterium. The sequence goes on from JAPPKD010000050.1 coordinate 53,231, forward strand.
CGGCCAGCGGGCTCTCGAACGCGTCGCCCAGGCCCAAGGTGGCGGTGTTGGTGTGGTTGACCACGTCCAGGGGGCTCAGCAGGTCGATCTTCCCCCAGTGCACGAACTTCTGACCGACGTCGACATCGAAGGCGTCGGTGCACAGCGTGACGTACGCTTGGCGGACGATGAACTCGGGGTCGATCACGGTCACCTCGCCGATGCGCCGCTCGACGGCGGTCTCCGGCACCGCGACGTGCTCGCCGATCTGGGCGAATGCATGGAGCTCCGCGAACGCGGCCAGGTCGCCGGTGGCGTTGACCGCCTCCACCTGCGCAGCGGCGGTCAGGCGGATCCGCTCGTTGGTGTAGAGCCGCTCCTCGGCCACCAGGCCGTAGTGGTCGAGCTGCACGAAGCCGCCCAGCGACAGGTCGATGCCGTCCGCCAAGGCGTGCGGCGCCGACAGGGCCAGCCCCGCAGCCAGCGCGATCGGGCGAAGCACGCCCCGGATCGATCCCCGTGTCGCTCTCATTGCCGTTGCAGGTAGCGGTGCGTGAAGTAGCGGTCGGGGATGTCGTCCGTGAACGACAGCCGTTCGGCGACGATCTCCGAGACGTGACCGGTCTGGTGGTTGATCATGTGCACCCGTGACGGGTAGGCCAGTCCGTCCTCCCGGTACAGCTCCAGCACCGTGAGTTCCTTGAGCAGGTCGCCGGCCAGGTCGTAGAAGAGGATCCGTTCCGCGACGAAGTCGTCCTTGCGGATGTAGTGCTCCTCGCGCGAGTAGCCGAACTCGCGCTGCAGCTCCGGCGTCCTGCCGCGCACGTCCAGGACGTGGTGCCCGTCGCTGCCGGGCGCGTCGTCCAGCAGGGTGTGGACGTATTCCGCGTCGTCGCGGCTGATCAGGTCGCGGAAGGTGAAGTCGCTGCCCATGAAGTAGCCGCCCCCGGCCGTGCTCAGATCGACCCGCTTGACCCTGCCCACGGCCGGCAGGTAGAGCCACATGCTGTCCTCTCCCCGGTTGATGTTGGAGTGCACCAGCAGCGCCGTGCCGCGCACGTTGGGCGGGAAGGTGAACACGAACAGCCGGTCCTCACGCTCCGGAGAGCGCCGTTTCTGGTACGCGGTGACGCGCGTCACCCGCCGGTCTCCGCCGGGGGAGACGACCGTCAGAGTCAGCTCGCCGCTCAGGTTCTCGATCCGGGTCAGGGCGCCGGACCGTTCGAGGATCTGTTCGACGTCCTGGGCGGACAGCGGCCCCGGTATCGCCAGCAACGCGGCGAGCGCCAGCGTCAGCGGGATCGACGCAAGCAGGCGGCGGGTGTTCAGCGGTTCCTCCCTTGGCGTGCGGGCAGCTCCCACGTCGCGATGAACAGGCTCAGGACGAAGGCGCCCGCGATGGCGGCCGCGATCATCATACCGAAGTGGACGGCGCCCGCGAACGAGGAGAGCGCCAGACTCAGGAAGGCAACCACGGAGGTCAGGAAGCTCATGAACACCGGCACGCCGCTGCCGCGCGCGACGGCGATCGCCAGCCGGATCCCGGCGATGGTGCCCGCCCCGCGGCGCCAGGCCGCGACGGGCGAGCGGCGCAGCGCGTTGATCACGTGGATGGTGTAGTCGACGGTGAGTCCGAGCGTGACCGCGATCGCGATCACGGTGTAGTCGTCGAGATGCACGCCGAACAGGGGCGCGGCCCCGGCCACGGCAAGCAGGATCACGCAGGGCGGCAGCAGGCTGAGCGCCGCGAGCTTCAGGTCCCGGAACGCCGCCAGCACCGTGAGGAAGATGAGCAGCGCGCCGCTGCCGAAGGTGCGCAGCCAGCCGTTGCGCAGCCGGGCGGCGTGACCGAGCAAGTCCTGCACCGGCCCCGTGACGCGCAGGGTCCATCCGTCGGGCAGCTCGGCGCGGAGCGCGCCAACCAGGTCCCGGAATCCGAGCAGCGTATCGAAGTCGCGGTAACGGAGGATGCCGTGCACGCGTGCCACGCTGAAGTCCGCGTCGGTGAGCGCGTCGTAGGCGGCCGGGTTGGCCGAGGCGGCGAAGAACAGCAGGTACTGCGAGACGAGCCGCTCGAAGGCGGCGGGGTCGGCCTCGTCCGGCAGCCGCCGGGACTCCGGCTCGCCGTCGGTGAAGTACGAGTTGATGCGCTCGATCACGGTCAGCAGCGACTGGTGATGGCCGATCTGGCCGCTCCCGGCCAGCGACCGGTGGACGCCCGCGAGCCGTTCCAGCGCTGCGCGCCGCACGAACGCGTTCGGCTCCCCGGCGTCCAGCTCGATCGCGAACGGCACGGTGCCGGCGAACTTCCCGTTGAAGATACGCTCCGCCTGCACGATCGTCGATGCTTCCGGAAGCTGGTGGAGCGGGTACGGTTCCGGGCGGAGCCGGGGCAGATTCAGCGCCGCCAGTGCCGCGATCACGGCCAGGACCAGCGCAGCCGCGACCCGATGGCGCGCGAGCGCCAGCACCAGGGTCACCAGCAGCCGGCGGATGTGCCGGATGATCAGGCGCGGCACGCGGAGCGCGCGTCGGCGAACAGGCCCGAACGCCGGCACCCACCAGAGCGCCAGCAGCAGCGCCGCCAGCGCCCCGGCGCTGACCGTCACGCCGACGAACAGGTGGGCGCCGCTGCCCAGCCCGATCAGGCTGAGGAAGCCGATGACGGTGGTGGCCGCCGTCAGCGCCAGCGGCAGTGCCAGGTAGGCGCGGGTGGCGGGCGCCGAACCGTCTCCGAAGGAGCCCAGGTGGTAGCCGGAGTGAATGGCGTAGTCGCTGAGCAGTCCTCCGGCGAACACAGGCAGCAGGACCAGGAGAGGGGTGGCGGCCGCGCCCAGGAGCGTGAACACCACGTAGCCCATGCCGGCCGCCGAGGCGGTCGCGGCCAGGGCCAGCAGCACGCCGCGCGCCGTGCCGAACGTCAGCAGGAAGACCGTGGCGATCAGGACGCCCGCGAACGGCAGCAGGGCGCGCACATCGCGGGTCATCAGCCGGGCGACCACGACGGCGATCGGGCGCAGCCCGGTGAAGTGGACGGCGACGTCTTCCCCGGCGAGGGTGCGCTGCAGCTCCTCCAGCCGCGCCACCAGCTCCTCCGGCGGCAGGCGGGAACCGAGTTCCAGGTAGAACGCCACGGTGCGGAGGTCGGCGCTCCAGTACGGATGGATCTCCGGAAACAGGGGGTAGGCGAGGCGGAGCTCCTCCGCCGCCGCGGGGTCGTAGGCGTCCACCAGGTCCGGCGGCACGAACGGCCGCGCCGAGATGTCGTCGGCCGTGGCGCTGACCACGGTGGCGCGCAGCGGCGACGAGTAGCCGCGGACTCCTTCCAGGGCGCGGATGAACGCGTCCACGCGGGCGATCACGCTCAGGTTCGCGTGGTCCAGCCCGTCGCCGCCGCGCGCGGACAGGTCCACGGCCACGGCGACGACGTTCTCGCCCTGGGACGGCAGGCGGACCTCGCTGTCGGGGGCCGACAGCGCTTCCGTGCCGCCGCCGGCCGGCCGCAAGAGGACGACCGCTGCCACGAGCGCCGCGGCGCCCAGCGGAACGGCTATCCGTCTACCGTGCTCGAGGTTACACACGAAGTGATGATGGTCCCGCCACGTTCAAGCGTCCTCGCGTCGGAGGTTGCCGGATTGGCGCCGGAGCGGCAATCCGACAGCCTCCGGCGCCAAAGGCGGGGATGGGCCAAGAAGCCGGAGCCCGAGGCTCCGGCTTCTTGGGGCTCAGCAGATCAGGCCGCGTTTCGCCCCCGGGCCGTGCGCGATCGGGTGCTCGCCGATCCAGCGTTCGTCCACCGGCTCGCCGGCGCGCTGGTAGCGCGTGTCGGAGGAGACGCGCACGCGGTCGGTGAGGTTGTCGCCGGCGGAGTGCATGGTGTGCATGGTGAAGATCAGCAGATCGCCCGCGCGGTAGTCGCTCATCAGCCAGCGGCCGCCCAGCCGGCCGGGCAGCGAGGTGGCGTCCTTGGTGAAGTGGCCGCCGTTGTGGCGGTCCACCCAGCGCGACGCGCCGGACAGGACCGGGTCCGCCTCCGGCGTGCCGGAGCAGTAGGTGTCGACGTCCATCCGGCCGTAGGTCTCCTGCACCTCGGTCATGCGGTGCGAGCCTTCCAGGATCATCAGGCCGCCCATCTCCAGCGGCACGTCGCACAGCGGCGTCCAGCCGGTCAGCAGCTTCTGCGTGCCGCGCCCCATGAAGACGATGTCGTAGTGGGGCGGGGTGGGGGTGTCGACCCCCGGCGACTTGGCGCGCACCCAGATGTAGTCGAAGTGCCGGACCGGCGTGTCGAAGATGCGCTCGAACACGGCCAGCATCGGTGCGCCGAACACCACCCGTTCCAGCGGCGGGTTGTGCCTGCCCTCGTCGTGCGCGGCGAGGACCGAGAGACCGGGCTTCGCGATCCCCTCCTCGGGCGGATAGTCGGGATGGAGCTGGCCGGCCGCGGCGATGCGGCGGTAGAGCTCATGCCCGGCTTCCAGCACCTCGTCCCTCGGCAGCGCATCGCGCAGCAGAACGTAGCCGTCGGCGTCGAGCCGCTCGCGCAGCTCGGAGCCGGCGGCATCGGTCGCGGTGACGGCGAGCCTGCCCGGCGCGTGTGACTCGTCACGCAGCGGTCGGCCCTGATAGGTGAGCTCGGCGGTCGCGGCGGTGTCCATGGCGCGGCTATTATGACATGGCCAGCGTATGAGAGGGATGGCGAGGGGGCGCGTCCGGTCGGCCGTCCTGGCGTGTCTGGGCGCTGTCTCGATGGCGGCGGGCGCCGACGTTCGGCTTGCCACGTGCGACGCCGACCCGGCCCTGTGCCCGGAGGCTACGGGGCTGATCCACCCGCACGCCCCGGCGATCGACAGCTTCTTCACCTTCTCCGGCGGCGGCTCGGTCGGAGACTTCAACCGCGACGGCCGGCAGGACCTGTTCCTGGTGACCGGTGGCGAGGCGCCGGACCGGCTCTACCTGAACCAGGGCGACGGCACCTTCCGGGAGGCGGCCGAGGCGGCCGGCGTGGCCGAGCTGCACCGCGGCCACGGCTCGGTGGTCGGCGACATCGACAAGGACGGGTGGCTGGACATCTTCGTCACCAGCCTGGGTCCGATGGCCGACGAGTGGAGCATGCCGGGCAACCACCTCCTGTGGCTGAACCAGGGTGGGCAGCCGGACGGGCTGCTGGCCGACGGGACACCGACGTTCCGGAACATCGCGCGGGAGGCGCGCGCCGACATGACGTCCTTCGAGCAGCCGTCCGGCATGGGGGCGGCGCTGGGCGACTACGACCGCGACGGCGACCTGGACCTGCTCGTGGTCTCCTGGCTGACCTGGGCCGAGGGCAGCCTGCTGCTGCGCAACGAAGGGATCCACGAGCGCACCGGCCTGCCACGCTTCTCCAACGCGACCCCGCGCGCGCGCCTGTTCAAGACGGAGATGCACGGCCTGACCGCGCACATCGTCGACGTCGACGGCGACCGGTGGCCGGAGGTGCTGGTGGCGGCCGACTACCGCACCAGCCGGCTGTATCACAACAACGGCGACGGCACCTTCGCCGACGTCACGCGCGAGGCGCAGGTGGGGCTGGACGGCAACGGCATGGGCAGCGTGCTGGCCGACGTGGACAACGACGGCCTGCTCGACTGGTACGTGACCTCGATCTGGACCAACACGCCGTTCGAGGACGCGACCGGGCACGTGCCAGGAACCGGGAACTACCTGTACCGCAACCAGGGCGGCGGCGCCTTCGACCCCGGACCGCGCACCCGCGGACCGCTCGCGCGCGGCGGCTGGGGATGGGGCGTGGTGGCGGTCGACCTGGACCACGACGGCCTGCTGGATCTGGTGACCACGAACGGCTGGCAAGCGGAGAACGCCGACGGCCATCAGGAGTGGCTGGAGGACCGGACGAGCGTCTTCCACAACCTCGGCGATGCGAGGTTCCGGGACGTCGCCGTCGAGGCCGGACTGGACCACCGCGCGGAAGGGCGCGGCATGGTCCGCTTCGACTACGACGACGACGGCGACCAGGACCTGCTGATCATCAACAGCCGCGGCGTGCCGACGCTGGTCGCCAACACGGGGGGCACCGCCTCGGGCAACTGGCTGCGCGTCGAGCTGCGCCCAGCGCTGGACCTGCCGGTGCCGGCCGACGGGGTCGGCGCGGTGGTCCGCGTGCGTACCGGAGACACGACGCAGACCCGCCACATCGAGACCGGCGGCGGCTACCTGGGGTCCTCCGAGCTGAGCGCGCACTTCGGCCTGGGGGACGCGGCGGTCGCCGACGAGCTGCGCGTCGAGTGGCCTGACGGGTGCGACACGGCCGCGCACGACGTCGCGGTCAACCGCCGCCTGCGCCTGGAGCGCCCCGCCGGCTGCACGATGGACGTGGTCGTGCCCGACGGGCATCACTGAGCGAGGAGAAAACCATGGCAGTGGAGATCGACGCGCGCGAAGCGCAGCTCTTCCTGGACGACGAGGTCATCGAGCAGAGCGTGCGCGTGCAGCGCGTCGTCCACCAGCCGTTCCGCTACTGGGGCAATCCCGTGTATGCGCCGGACGCGCCCTGGGAGGGCTCCGGCGTCGTCTACCTGGCCGGCGTCTACATCGACCCTGCCGACGGGCTCTGGAAGCTCTGGTACGCCACGCTCAACCCGCCCGCCTATCCGGGGATCACCTACGCGGTCTGCATGCTCACCTCCACCGACGGCTTCCACTGGGAGCGGCCGGAGCTGGACGTGGTGCGCGCGCACGACGGCGGCTGGACCAACATCGTGCTGGACATGGGCGACGTGGGCGGCACCGGCGCCGCAACGATCCTGCACGAGCCCGAGCACGGCGACGAGCCGTGGACGCTGGTGATCAGCTCGTGCGAGGCCGGCACCTGGAACTACAAGGGCTACATCCTGCGCTCCGCCGACGGCGTGCACTGGCGCTGGGAGCGGCCCATGCCGCACGGCGTCGACCACGGCATGCACGACCGCTGCACGGCCTTGCGCGGACCGGACCCGGAGTTCCCGTACGTGCTGCTCAGCCGCGGCAGCGAGGACGCCAGGCGCTGGGGGCTCGTGCGCAGCGCCCACCGGGTGGCGATCAACCCCGCTGGCGCGGACGGCCCGCCGCGCCGCGTGCTGACGCCGGACCTGGAGGACGACCCGGCCGGACAGATCTACCACGCCTACGGCTTCCGCTACGAAAGCACCTACGTCGGGCTGTTCCAGTGGTACTGGGAGCACGACCAGCCGTGGGCGGAGATGGAGCTGTTGACCAGCCGCGACAGCGTCACCTGGCGGCGCCTGCGGCCACGCAGGCCCTTCTTCTCGCCGACTCCCGGCGGCGGCCGGGTAGGAGCGTACGACGCGGCGCGCACCGACACCGCGCTGTCGCCGCCGGTGCGCACCGCGGAGCAGAACGAGGCGAACTCGCCCGCGCCGAACATGGAGACGCTCTGGTTCTACTCGTGGGGAGGCCCGGCCATGCACGGCGACCGCCACCTCACCTTCGGCGCCACCATCGGCGTCGCGCAGCTCCGCGGCGACGGCTTCTGCTCCCTGCGCGCCCGCCGCTTTCCCGGCACCGTGGTCACCCGGCCGTTCACGTGGCCGGGCGGCCGGCTGCTGATCAACGCGGTCGGCCTGGGCGGCGGCGGCAACGCCAGCCTGCGCACGGCCGTGCTGCGCGAGGACCTGTCGGAAATCGACGGGCTGGGAGCGGGGGACGCGGACCCGCTGTCGCGCGACGGCGTCCGCCAGGAACAGACGTGGTGCGGCGACGGCGCCGGCATCGAGCGGCTGGCCGGCAAGACCATCCGCCTGCGTTTCCTGCTGGACAACACCGACCTGTACGCGTTCCGGGCGTCAGGATGACGCGGCGTCAGGTTGACGCGGCGTCCGGCTGACGCAGAGGATTGATCAGTGTTTCATGGACGCGCTGTTTGGCAATCCGATAGCCTTCGTCGCGGGGGCATTCGGTGGGGTTGATCAGCGGCGTCGTCGAGCGCCTGGTCCAGCCGCTTGCGGTGCGCGTCCTGCTGGCTCGCGAGCGGAGGGAATCGGGCGTCGCCTACGACCTGACCTCCGCGGAAGTCAGGGAAGACCCGTACCCGACCTATCACGAGCTGCGGCGGATCGATCCCGTCCATCGCCTGCGGCTGGTCGACGCGTGGGTCCTGACCCGCTACCGGGATGTCGAGGCGGTGCTGCGCGACCACAGGCGCTTCGGCAACGCCGGCCGCATCCTGGTCGAGACCGTCCCGATGAGCCTGCTCGGCCTCGATCCGCCGGAGCATACGCGCCTGCGCGCCCTGGTCTCCAAGGCGTTCACGCCGAGGGCCGTGGCCATGCTCCGTACGCACATTGAGGAGACGACCGCCCATCTGCTGGACGCTGTCGCCGGCACGAACCGGTTCGATCTCATGGCGGCGCTGGCCTATCCGCTGCCGGTCACGATCATCGCCGAGATGCTCGGCGTCCGGCCCGGCGACCGGGACCGGTTCGAGGAGTGGTCCGACTCGCTGGCGCTTTCCGTCGACCCGCTCGTCAGCCGCGGTCAGGTGCATCGCATCAAGAACGCTGCCGAGGAAGCGTACGCATACTTCGAGACCATCATCGACGAGCGGCGCCGGCGGCCGCGCGAGGACCTGGTCAGCGCCCTGCTGGCCGCCGAGGAGGAAGGTGACCGCCTGACGCACGAGGAGCTGCTGTCGACCATGCTGCTCATCCTGATGGCCGGCCACGAGACGACCCGCAACCTGATCGGCAACGGCATGCTGGCTCTCCTCAGGAACCCGCACCAGATGCAGCGGCTCAGGAGCGATCCGGAGCTCCTGGACTCGGCCATCGACGAGCTGCTCCGCTACGACAGCCCGGGCCAGCTCAACGGCAGATGCGCGCGCGAGGACGTGGAGCTTGGCGGCAAACGCATCCCGGCAGGTGACGTGGTGATCTCCGTGATCGGCGCCGCCAACCGGGATCCCGAGGTGTTCGACGATCCGGACACGCTGGACATCGGGCGCCGGGAGGAGAGCCACCTGTCATTCGGCCGCGGCATTCACTACTGCCTGGGCGCCCCCCTGGCGGTGCTGGAGGCACGTATCGTCTTCGCCGCCGTGCTCGACCGTTTCGCTTCGATCCGGCTGGCAGCCGAGCCCCGGCATCGCAAGACGGTCGTCCTGCGCGGCGTCGAGCACCTGTGGATCGAGGTCGAGCGAGCCTAGCCGGCCAAGGAGACAGACATGACCGCAACGCCCGGCACCACGGTGCCGTTCCTGGACCTCGGCGAGCTTGAGGATCGAGACAACGTGGACCTGCGGCCCACGGAGGCCGTCAAGCACCCGGCCAACCCGGTGCTGCAGCCCGGCCACGCCCGCGAATGGGACTGCAAGCGCGTCGGCAACTGGGCGGGCGACATCCACTGGGACGCCGACGAGTCCGTCTTCAAGTGCTGGTACTACGGCTCCTACCTGGAGGGCATCTCCTCGATCGGCTACGCGCTGAGCGCCGACGGCGTGCTCTGGGAGAAGCCGCGCCTGGGGCTCTACGACTACGGCGGCTCCACCGACAACAACATCTGCTTCCGGCCCGTGACGGGCGCCACCAGCCACTTCTGCCTGAGGATCGACGACGACGCTCCCGCCGGGCGGCGCTACCAGGCGCTGACCTGGTCCGACGCGCACGGCATCGACGGCAAGCGCAACTTCCCGTACTATTCGCCCGACGGCATCCATTGGACGCTGACGCCGACCCCGGAACGCGCCTGCGCCATCGGCGACACCGCCGACGTGATCGACGATCCCGCCGACCCCGACCCGGAGCGGCGGATCAAGGTCTATACCCAGCACGGCGCCTGGTACGGCCCCGACCTGGAGCACCTGCGGCAGGGGCCGCGCACGGTCATCGACCCGGCCAACGGGCGCGAGCAGGAGATCCATTTCATCTACGCGCTGCCCTACCGCGGCGCGTACGTGATGCTGTACGACTTCGACGCCGTGATCCCGTGGCCGCACCATGCCGAGCCCTTGGGCACCCGCAAGCGGCGCAAGCTGGCGGCCGGCGCCTACGCCGGCGACTGCCGGCTGGCGGTGAGCCGCGACGGCCTGGGCCCATTCCGGCGCATCCGGCCCGACCTGCCGGTGATCCCGATGGGCGACTGGGGAACGTGGGACGACGAGCTGCTGGTGCTGGGTGGCGGCAGCATGATCCCGTTCGACGACCGGGTCGTGCTGTTCTACACCGCGCTCTCGCACTTCGGAACCGGCTTCCTGTCCTATCCCTACTTCAAGTGCGAGATGGGGATGGCGACGCTGCGCCGCGACGGCTTCACCCACCTCTGCAACCGCGACGGCCTCACGCAGGCGACGGCGACGACCGCGCCGATCGAGGCCGGCGCCGCGCCCGCGGCCGTGCACCTGAACGTCTCCGATCTGCGCCCGTACCGCGACTGGATCGAGGTCGAGGTCCTGGACGCCGACTCTGGACAGGTCGTGCCGGGGTACGGCCGCGAGGACTGCCGGCACGTGATCACCGAGGGGCTGTCGGTGCCGGTGCGCTGGGACGCTCATGCCGACCTTGGCGCCACGCCGTCGCGCTTCAGGTTGCGCTTCTACCTGTGGGGGCGGGCCCGCCTCTATTCGTTCGCATTCGAGGAGGTCGATCGATGAAGAAGACCAGAATCGAGCGGGTCGAGCCCATCCTCTGGGACCGATGGCTGCTGCTGAAGATCCACTGCGAGGACGGCACCGTCGGCATCGGCGAGGGCGGCGTGCACGGCTGGCAGCGTCCCACCGCGACTATGATCGAGGTGATGGCGCGCTACCTGGTCGGGCAGGACCCGGACCGCATCGAGCACCACTACCAGTGGCTGTACCGGTCGTCGCACTTCATGGGGTCGGTCGTGCAGGGGGCGCTGTCGGCGATCGACATCGCCCTGTGGGACATCAAGGGCAAGCGGCTGGGCGTGCCCATCCACGACCTGCTGGGCGGACGGACCCGCGACCGGGTGCGCTGCTACATGCACGTGTCCGGGGACACCATCGACGGCCTGGCCGCCGACGCGCGCGCCAAGGTCGACGCCGGCTTCACTGCGGTCCGCTTCGATCCGTTCGGGCCGGACTTCCCCCGTTACCACTCGTACGCGAAGTGGGCGGACGAGGCGGTGCGCGCGGTGGCCGCGGTGCGCGAAGCGGTCGGCGCGGAGGTCGACCTGTGCGTGGAGATCCACCGCCGCATGGCCCCCGCGGAGTCCATCGCCCTGGGCCGCCGGCTGGAGCGGTTCAGCCCGTACTTCTACGAGGACCCGATGCTGCCCGACAGCCCCGCGGTGATGGGCGAGGTGCACGAGCGCTGCAACCTGCCGATCGCGACCGGCGAGCGGTTCACGACCATCTTCGAGTTCCAGCAGGTGCTGGAGGCGGGCGGCGCCGCCTACGTGCGCCCCGACCTGTGCCTGTGCGGCGGCCTGTCGGGGTGCAAGAAGGTGGCCGCCATGGCCGAGGCCCACCACGTGAAGGTGATCCCGCACAACCCGCTCAGCCCGGTCAGCACGGCCGCCTGCGTGCAGCTCGACGCCTGCATTCCGAACCTCGCGCTGCAGGAGTACACCGGCGAAGCCGAACCGCCGAAGAGCGACCTGCTGGTCGAGCCCCTGGTCCTGGAGGACGGCTACCTGCTGGTCCCGGACGGATCCGGCCTCGGCATCGAGCTCGACGACGCCGCGCTCGCCCGCCATCCCGTGCAGGACAAGGTGCTGGCCACCCCGCTCGGCTACGACGGATCCGTGCGCGATTCCTGAGCCCGAATCCAGGCGAGGAAGTCGCCCAGTTCCTTCTGGAATTGGTCGTGCACGCGCTCGTACGTTCCCGCGATTTCCGCAAGGCGGTCAGGATCGAGCTCGTGCCCGTAGATGTTGCGAAACAGGTGGCGGAAACGAAGGAAGCGTTGCAGGTTGGAACGCAGCCCTGCGCTGATCACCGTGGGCCGGAGATCGTCCAGGTCGAGGGCCATGTCGTCCAGAAGCTGCCGATGCCACTGCTCTCCGCGAGGAACGCCGCCGAGTTCCGCTGAAATTCGGAGAAATATCCGCTCCACGCCGTTGTAGAAGTCGTGGAACATCGACCCCTGGGCTCTGCGCAGATACCCGACGCCGCCCTTGGGAGTGTCGCGGTACTCGGCGAGGAGATTCCGGAGCTGCTCCAACTCTGCCTCGATCTCGCGACGGACGCGAATGAGCGTCATCTCGCCGGCGTTCACAACCGTACTCCCCGGCGCGCCGTCTCGAGGACGAGGTCGTTGGCGTCTTCGAGCGGAATCAGATCGAGGTGGAACCGCGTAAGTTCCGCGGATTCGCTCAGTGCGGCGAAATACTCGCCCTTGGGAATGCCCGACACGACAAGGTCGATGTCCGAGCGCTCCAGGAACGGACGGTCGGATTCGAACAGGCTGCCGATGCCGATCACCTCGGCCCGGTACCGTTCGCGGAGATGAGCGGCAATCCGTTCCGCATCCACGCGCGCGGCGGCAGCGTCACCGCGCCCGCTGAGCGCCCGGTTCAGGTACTCCACCGTTCGGTAGGCCGCCATGACGACATCATGACATAGTCGCTTTGTAAGCGTCCGGGGTTCGTCTATGGCGATGAGTTCGGCGGCGGGCGTGGAGTTGGGATGAGGGCGAGGTAGTCGGCGCGCGTTCGTGCTGTCGGCAACGCTTCGAACAGCTCGCGGAGGTACCAGTACGGTTCACGACCGTTGGCCTTGGCGGTCTCGATGACACTGTAGATCGCCGCGCTGGCAGCCGCCCCACGTGGACTTCCGGAAAACAGCCAGTTCTTGCGGCCCACCACGAACGGCCGGATCGCCTGCTCGCACGCGTTGGTGTCCGGTGTCAGCTGTGCGCACTCCACATACCGGATCAGCTTCGGCCACTGCTCCAACGCGTAGCGCACCGCCTTGCCGAGCGCCGAGGACGGCAGTACCTGTTCCCGCTTCGTCCGCAGCCAGGCGTGCAGATTGCCCAGGATCGGCTCGACCCGTTCGCGGCGCGCCGCCACGAACCCAGCCGGGTCAGTGTCGCGCTGCTCGCCGAGCTGCGACTCCACCCGATAGAGCTTGGCGATCAGCGCCAGCGCCTGCTGTGCCGCTCCGGCGCGATCCGAACTCTTGCCCAGTGCCCGCGCCGCTTCCACGAACCCCCGCCGCGCGTGCGCCATGCAGCCCACGTGCACGATCCCCGGCTGCGCGCACGCCCCGTCGTAACCCTCGTAGCCGTCGGTCTGCACGAACCCCTGATAGTCGCCGAGCAACTCCGCGGCCACCCGCGCGCTGCGGCTCGGCGCATAGTAATAGCGCAACACCGGCCGCCCAGGCGGCCCGCCGCGCATCACCCACATGTAGCTCAGCGTCGTGTTCGCCCGCCCCGGCTCCCGCAGCACCTGCACGCTGCTCTCGTCGATCTGCACCATCGGCCCCGAGCGGATCCGTTCGTCCAGGATTTCCAGCACCGGCGACAACTCGCGCGCCACCGCCAGCATCCAGTCGGCCATCGTGCGCCGCGACAGCTCCACGCCCAACCGTGCGAACTGCTTCTCCTGCCGGTACAGCGGCAGCGCGTCGCAGAACTTCGCCGTGGCCACGTAGGCCAGCAGCCCCGGCGTGGCGATCCCTTTCGGGATCAGGCTCACCGGCGTCGGCGCGCTGCGCACCGCCGGCCGCTGCTCCTCGCCGGAGCCTTCGCAGTGGTGACAGGCGTAGATCGGGCGCACCGTGCGGATCACCTGCAGCCGCGGCGGCATCACATCGAGCTTCTCGGAACTCTCCTCGCCGATGCGCACCAGCTCGTGCCCGCACGCGCAGCGCTTGTCCGCCTCCGGGATGTCCAGCACCTGTTGCTGGCGCGGTAACGATTCCGGCAACGGCCTGCGCACCGCACGCCGCCGAGCATGCGCCGGTACCTCGGTTGCTTGCGGTTCGTCCTGCCCGTCCGGTCGCTCGTCCTCGGCGGTCTCTATCTCATCGAACAGCCGCGTCTGCTCTGCGTCGCTGAGCTTCTCCGAGCCGCGCCCGAACAGCTTGCTCTTGTACCACGCGATCTCATCCGCGTAGATATCCAGCTTCTTGACGAGTTCTCTATTCTCGGCAGCAAGCTGGCCGTTCGCGCTTGTCAATTCGCCGTTCCTGGCGGCAAGAACGTCGTTCCGTTCGCGCAGCCGGTCGATCTCCAGCGCCGCACTCACCTCCCAAATGGTAGCACATATCCGAGCCCGAGAAACCAGAATCAGCCTACGTTCTCGTAGCGAATCTCCTCGTGTTCATCCCAGAAATCGATCCCACTCAGCAGCAACCTCAACTGCCCGGCGTCGATCTGCCGCCGCGCCTGCTCGGCGTCCCTCGGCCACGGAAACCGATGCCGCTCCAATCGCTTCATCCACAGACAGAACCCCGTCCGATCCCAGTACAGCGCCTTCAGTATCCGCCGCTGCCCGTTGCAGAACACGAACAGCGCCAGCTCGAACGGACTCAGCTCCATCTGCTCCTGCACCAGCAGCGCCAGCCCGTTGATCTGCTTGCGCATGTCGGTGGACCCAGGCCGCACGAACACCCGCGCCTCGCCAAGCTCCAGTCCGATCACCGCCGGCTCTCCAGCGCCGCCAGCACCTCGCGCAGATCCCGGGCTCGCACCGACGGCCACAGCCGTACCACGTACCGGTCGCCCACCAGCACCTCGATCGGCCCCACGTCCCTGCCGCCCGCGCTCGCCTCGCTGCTTCCCGTCTCGATCTCTACCAGGGCACCATCCGCTGCACCGTCGCCGTCCTGCTCGCGCCGCAACTTGCGCACCCAGTAGCCCATCGCCCCGTAGCTCAGATCATGCTGCTCGCAGTACGCAGCTCGCGTCTGCTCTCCGCTCCGCCACGCCTGCACGTGACCGCTCCAGTACTCTCGCCCCTGCCCCATTCGTTCCTCCGTAGAGGAACCATCTCCCGCTCAGCATTTCCCCGTAAGGTGGGGTTCCCCGGACGCTTACGTCGCTTTGATCCGTTCGGACCGGATTCCCGGATTCCCCGCTACCACTCGTCCCCGAAGTGGGCGGACGAGTCGGTAGGCGCGGTGCGCGATGCGGTCGGCCCGGATATCGACCTGTGGCTGGAGGTCCACCGCCGTATGGCGCCCGCGGAGTCCATCGCGCTCGCCGCCGCTGGAGCGGTTCACCCACCATCTTCGAGTTCCAGCAGATGCTGGACGAAGGCGGCGTCACCTAACGTGCGCCGGACCTGTGCCTGTGCGGCGGCATGTCGGGATGTAAGGAGGTTGGGAGGTTGGCGCCAAGGCCGAGGCCTACACTTGAAGGTGACCTCGCACAACCCGCTCAGCGCCGTCGCCTGCGTGCAGCTCGACGGCCCGCATCCTGAATCTCGCGCCGCAGGTAAACCGGCGAGTCCGAGCCGCTGAAGAGCGACCTGACCGGCCTCTGGTCCTGGGAACGGCTACCCGCTATGCCGGAGGGGCGCGGCCCGGGATCGGGCTGGACGACGCCGCGCTCGCCCGCCACCGGGCGGACGATAAGGTGCCCGCCAACCCGCTCGGCTACGAGCGATGGGTGCGCGACTCTTTGTGTCCTTCTCTCTGCCGATCTACGCGCGGGCTGCTACATCGCGTCACATCCAGAAAGCGGTCTCTTCGACCTCAGTTTTCGATTGATATTTCCTTCCAATTCCTCTCCTCACCCTTACGAGAGTTTTTGTCTCGGAATCGACGTAGAACCGCAACCGGCCAACATATGCGTTCGTTACCGTAGTCATTCCGCTGATCGAACAATTGACGTCACGAAATGTAGAAGGTTCCCAATCCGAGTACCAGTGAACCCACCTGGAGAAAACGCCTTCGTCAGATTCCAGGCGTATGTCGGTAGGACCGCACCTGATTTCAGCGCGCGCTCGAAACAGATCTGGGCAGGCCAACCTCACGCTTAAGGCCGTCTCCCGATGGACGCATCCCAAGCCCTTAGGGATCACCATCCTGACCACGCGTCTTGGACCAAGAGTACCCGTAGGGCAATCACGCTCGGTAGGCCGCGCTAAGCCTGCCATCATCCCACGATCACCCATAGGCTCAATAGACTCCAACGGGGACACCTTCGCAGGATCGATCGCCGAGCCTCTTCGATTGACTGTCTCGACAATCTCAAACTCCACGAAACTATCGGCATCATGATCAAACACCTGAAGTGAAACCAGTGTTTCTCCGTTCGCAGCCGCCATCCGGGCGCTACCCCATAGTTTGCGAGCTATTATCCGAGTATCTTGTGCTTCTATTGGAAGACTCAATTGACTCCATTGCGGCCGCTCGATTGGTTCCAGATCGGCTAGTCCTCGGTTCATCGTCAATGTCAGTAGTGACTGCTCTTCAGCTTGATCATGGCTAATAGCACCAAGAAGAGCTGCGTGGGCCAGCGTCCGCAAGTATGCCGATGCATAAGTCTCTCGCAGGGATATGTCAATCGGCCCGTGTCTACCGACACCGATAAAGTAGTGAGGATCCGGCTGCGGCCTCGGATTGGTCGACTGAATCCAGCCCCAGTCGTGCTCCCACTGAGCAAGAAACGGAAAATCGAAAGAACTCTGAAGCGACTCTAGGGTGTGTGCGAAAATCCCGGGGATTGCGGTGCACCGGTACCGCTCAAACCATGTTTGCTCGTGGCGCGGCAGTACTGGACGATCACTTGGTGATATGGAATACCCAAACGGACTTGCACTCTGAGCGTCTCCAAAGTTCCTCTTTAATAGGAAGTTCGATGCGTGTGACCTGAGTGCCACGGCGTTGGAAACCTTCACGTAGTCAACCCGGCTTATTCGGTGCGCCGTGAGAAGGCGTCATTCCCTAGCGGGTGCG
>JAPPKD010000134.1 GCA_028820215.1 Spirochaetaceae bacterium
TTTCTCCCATGCCAACGCCGGTCCGACCCGGCCGGTGGGGAAGCTTGACATCGATTGACTTCGGCGATGAACTAAGGAGGAGGGAAGAATCCGTGAGCCAGATCACCGCACGGTTGCCGGATGACCTCGTGGGAGCGCTGGACGCTGCCGCCAGGGAGCTCAACCGGAGTCGCGCCGATCTCGTCCGGCAGGCGATAGAACGATACCTGGAGGACTTCGACGATCTCAGCATAGCCCTGGAACGGTTGCGTGATCCGACCGATCCGGTCCTGGACTGGGATGACGTCAGACGTAACGTTCTCGGTCCGGATTAAGGGGAGCGCCGCGAAGGAGCTCGGCCGGATTCCGAATCCCATGCGAGGACGGATCGCGCTGGCGATCGACGCACTGGCCGAGCAGCCGTTCCGGGGGAGCGTGTTGAAGGGAGAGCTTCGCGGCCTTCGCCGGGTGCGCGTCGGCGACTACCGGATCGTGTATGAGGCACAACACGAGGTGCTCGTCGTGCTGGTCGTCCGTATCGTGCACCGGCAGGACGCGTACCGGCAACGCTGAGATGTCTGCGGCTCGAAGTGTGATTCGCCGGTGAACGTCGTCTGCATCGTCTCCGATCAGCACAACGCCGAGTTCGCCGGCTGCTACGGGGGCCGGACCAGGACGCCCAATCTGGACCGGCTGGCCGGGGAGGGGGCCCGGTTCGACGCCTGCTGGTGCACATATCCGATCTGCGCACCGTCGCGGGCGAGCTGGTTCGCGGGCCGCTACGCGCACGAGATCGGCTGCTGGGACAACGCGACCCCGTACGACGGCGGCCGGCCGGACTGGGGCACGTACCTGCGGGACTGCGGCGTGCTGCACGCGGTGACCGGCAAGCTGGACTTCACCGAGCGGGGCACCGCCAGCGTCGAACGGCCGATGACGGTCAAGGTCCGGCGGAACTGGGACGTGACCGGCCTGTTTCGCGACAGCCCGCCGGTGACCCGTCCCGGCTCGGTCGAGCAGTTCTGGCAGGTGCGGCCCTCCGACGCACCGCACGGCACCGAGGAACGGATCACGCGGGAGGCGGTGCGCTTCCTGGAGTCCGGCCGTCCCGCGGACCGTCCGTGGGTGCTGGCCGTGCACTATTACAAGCCGCACCCGCCGTGGCGGCCCGATCCCGATCGCTTCCGGCACCACCTCGACCGGGCCATGCCTCTGGCGCCCAAGTATCTGCAGCGGTTCGAGGACCTCTCCGAGGCCGAACGGGTGCGCAGCCGGTGGACGGCCGGCTATGCCGGCGGGCCGGATGGGATCGTGCGGGCGCACTGCGCGTACCACGCGGAGATCGAGGAAGTGGACCGCCACGTCGGCCGCGTGCTCGATGCCGTCCACGCCAACGGCCTGGCCGGCGACACGCTGATCATCTACACCTCCGACCACGGCGAGCAGGCGCGAGCCCATGGTGCGTGGGGAAAGATCTCGATGTACGAGGACAGCCTGCGGGTGCCCCTGCTGATCCGCGGGCCGGGCGTGGCTGCCGGGCGCGTCTGCCGGCAGCCCGTCTCGCTGCTCGACCTGTACCCGACGATCGGCCAGGCGGTGGGCGTGCGCCCGCCCGGCTTCGCGCGCGGGGCGTCATTGCTCGCCCTGACCGGAGGCCGCAACGACGCCACGTCGCGGCCGGATCACGCGATCGCGGAGTGTCACATGTTTCCCCGCGCCGCATCCTTCGCGGTTCGCCAGGGTGACTGGAAGCTCATCGAGACCCTGGGATCCGTGCCGCTTCTGTTCAATCTCGCCGAGGATCCGGGCGAGATGAACGACCTTGCCGGTGCCGGCGGGGTTGCCGCGGACGCGCTCGACCGCATGCGGCAGAGACTCCATGACCTCTGCGACCCGCACGCCGTGGACCGGCATGCTCGCCAGGACCAGCGGGCACGCATCGAGCAACTCACCGCGAGCGGCCGGCTGCAGCAGGAGTTGACCAAGCGCGGCTTCCCGGCGTCCACGTCTCGCCTGATCGTCGATCCGCACGCGTCGCCTGCCTCATGACCGGTGTTCGTCGTCAGTGCAGGTGCTGCGGCATCATCGACATCATGTGAGACTCCGATATGATGTCATGATGCGCAAACGCTCACCATCGACGACGACATCGCTGCCCGGATCGAAGAGAAGCGGCGAAAGGAACTCGAGGTGGACGAGCGATTGTGACGGATGAAGAGCGGTACCGCTTCGACCTGCAGGGCTTCCTGCTGGTCTCCGGCGCGCTCGGCGCCGCGGAGGTCGATGCCTGCAATCGAGCCATCGACGCGGTCGCCGGCACGCCTGCGGCGGCCACGGGCTTGCTGGGCTGGCCCGATCCGTACCGGGAGCCGTTTCGCCGACTGCTGGTCCATCCGGCCGTGGTGGCGCGGCTGAACGAGCTGTGCGGCGTGCGCTTCCGGCTGGACCACGGCCCGCGGCTGCTCGCCGGCGCCGAACAGACCGAATCCGGGCTGCAGGGAGGCGGGGAGCCGTTCTCGCCCGCCGCGTGGTACCACCAGCAGAATGGCCGCATCTTCGCGAGCGCCGTGACCGCGGCGTGGCAGTTGGCGGGCGACGGCGGCCTGTGCGTGGTGCCGGGCAGCCACAAGGCCGTGGAGCCCGCGCCCGCGGGCGTGAGGGCCGGCGGCGATCGTGACGCAGCCATGGACGTGGTCCGGGAGCTGCCGACGCGTGCCGGAGACCTGGTGCTGTTCGCAGAGACCATCACCCGCGGCCCGCGGCCGGGGAGCGGGGAGGACGACCGGCGGATCGTGCAGTACACCTATACGGGCGGAGCGGTGATCGCTCACGCCGGCCGCGCCTTCCTGCCGGAGGAAGTCTGGGGCGACTGGACACGCGTGCTGACACCCGAGCAGCGTGCCGTGCTGCACGGGCCGGGCGTGGATGCGTCCGGCCGCCGGCCGTTCCTGGAGTCGGACGGCGACGCAGCGCGGGTGCGTGCCGGCGGAGCGTTGGAGGGCGGGACTGAATGACCGACCGGGAACGCTATTTCTGGGACCTTTCAGGCTACCTGATCCTGCGGGGCGTGCTCGACTCGGCGGAGATCGCTGCGGCCAACGCCGCGATCGACCACTACGCCGGCAGCATCAAGCGGGGGGCGGACAACACGCTTGCCAGGGATTCGCGCAGCCTGCGCGGCAGCGGCCGGCCGACCCTGCACGGGCTGTTGCGGCTGGAGCCCCCGCACTGCGAGCCGTTCCGCCGCATGCTGGCCCACCCCGCGGTGGTGATGCGCCTGAACGCGATGTGTCAGCCGGGGTTTCGACTCGACCACGGGCCGCTGTTGATCGCCGGGGTAAAGGGCACCGAAGGGTTCACCCTGCACGGCGAGGGCGAGCCGTTCCGGCCGTGGGTCGGCTATCACGGCCGGAACGGCGCCGGCTACTGCGCGGGGGTGACGGTCACCTGGCAGCTCCGCGACGTGGCCGCCGGCGACGGCGGCTTCGCCTGCGTGCCGGGCAGCCACAAGTCCCGCTATCCGAAGCCGGACGGGGTGCGCACCGCCGACGACCACCGCGGCACCGTCGTGCAGCCGGCCATGCGCGCCGGCGACGTGCTGTTCTTCATGGACGGCGCACTCACGCACGGTACGCTGCCGTGGCGCGGCGCCGGCGAGCGGCGCTCGATCCTGTTCAAGTACGCGTCCCGGTGCGCGGTCCGCCAATGGCCGGATCCGGTGCAGGTCGAGCCCGAGTCCTTCTGGGATCCCGCGTTCGTGGACGGGATGACCCCGGAGCAGCGGGCGGTCATGTACGGGCCCACGTCCGGCCGGACCGATCTGGTTCCGGCGCTGACCGTCGACGCCGACGGCACGGTCAGCGTCGTGCCTCAGCGGTAGCGCCGGCAAGACCGAGGACGCTACGGGTTCGGCTCCATCGGCTTGGGCATGCGGTAGCCGGCGCCGCGGACGTTGAAGATCCAGCTTGGCGCGGTCGCGTCCTCGCCGAGCTTGGTGCGAAGCTTCTTCACGAAGTTGCGCACCAGGTTGGCGTTCCCGGTCTTCTTCCCGCTCCAGCCGTGGCGCAGCAGCGCCTCGTAGGTCGTGACCCGGCCCGCGTTGCGCGACAGCAGCCTCATGATCTCGTACTCGGTCGGCGTCAGCGGGACCTCGCGCCCGGCCACCGTGACCCGCCGGTCCTCGTAGTGGATGGCAAGCTCTCCGAGCACGAACGGCTCCGGGTCGGCGTGCCGGCGCAGCGCGGCCTGCACCCGCGCCGTGAGCTCCGTGGCCGAGAACGGCTTGACGATGTAGTCGATGGCGCCGCTTTCCAGCGCCCGCGCGATGGTCTCGTCGCGTCCGTAGCCGGAGATGAAGACCACCGGCAGGTCGGCGAGATCGGGCACGCTCTGCATCAGCTCGATGCCGTCGGTGCCGGGCAGCATCAGGTCCAGCAGGACAAGGTGCGGCTCCTCGGAGCGGATGATCCGGGCCAGATCTGCGGGGTCACCGGTCACCAGCGGCGTGTAGCCGGCGGCCGCCAGCGCGTCGCGCACGTAGCGCAGCGTGTGAGGGTCGTCGTCCACCACCAGGACGCGAGTCGGCTCCTGCAGGTCCGGTGGCGCGCCCCGCAGGCGCAGGCCGGGTACGGCCGCGGGGGGGGGGCCCCCCCCCCCCCCCCGGGAGGGGGGGCCGGGGGGGGGCGGCCCGGCCCCCCCCGGGGGGGGGGGGGGCCCCCGGGGGCCCGCGGGGCCCCCCGGGCCGGGCCCCCCCCGCCCCCGCCGGGCCGGGGGGCGCCCCCCCCCGCCCCGGGCGGGCCCCGCCCGCGGGCCGGGCCCCGCCCGCCGGCAGCGTGAAGGTGATCCGCGTGCCTTGGCCGACTCCGCCGCTGTGGACGTGGATTCGGCCCCCGTGCGCCTCCACCAGGCCCTTGCAGATGATCAGCCCGAGACCGGTCCCACTTACATCGCGCGCACCCGCCCCGCCGGCACGGCCGGCGTGCTTGCGGAACAGGTACGGCATCCGCTCGGGGGCCACTCCCCGGCCTTCATCCGCGACCGAGATCGCGACCTGGACGCCGGCACCCTGCGCTTCGACACGGATCGGGAAGGACTCCGGCGAGTACTCGGCGGCGTTGGAGAGGAGGTTGTTGAGCACCTGCTCGATGCGTCTGCGGTCGGCCATCACCGGGGGAAGGTCCGGCGGCAGGTCGATGAACACGGTATGCCGACCGCCGCCGGACAGGAACGTGTTGCGCGCCCGGTCCACCAGGGCAGCCAGTTCCGAGGGCTCGGGCGAGACCGAGAGCGTGCCCGCCTCGATGCGCCCAGCATCGAGCAGATCGCTGATCAGGTTGCGCATGTGTTCGGCCTGTTCCTGGATGATGCGGTGGAACTCGCGCATCTCGGCCGGATCGAGCTCCGGTCCGGCTTCCAGCAGCGTGTCCACCGAGCCCCTGATGGAAGTAAGCGGCGCGCGCAACTCGTGGCTCACCAGTTCGAGGAACTCGGCGCGCAGCCGTTCCAGCTCGTCGAGCGGGGCCAAGTCCTGCAGAGTGACCACCAACGATGCGATCGCGCCGTCCTCGGAGCGGATCGGCGTCGCGTTGACCAGGGTCCTGGCGCTGCGCCCGTCGGGAACCGAGAACACGATCTCCTCGGCGCGGACCGTCTCGCCGTTGCCGAGGTGCGCAGCCGGCGGGAACTCGGCCAGGGGGACTTCACGCCCGTCGGCACGCTGGAGGGTGATCACGTCCTGCAACTCTTCCAGCGGGCGGCCTGCCGTGCGCAGGGGCTCCATGATGCGCCGCGCCTCGCGATTGAACGACACCGCCCGGCCGGCCGCGGCATCCATTACCACGACGCCGACCGGAGAGGTCTCCACCAAGGCCTCCAGGTCGGCCCGCGCGCGCCGCTCGTCGCGGTAGGTGCGGGCGTTGGCGATCGCCGTCGCCGCCAGCGAGGCGAACAGCACCAGCACCTCCTCGTCCTCGTCCGTGAACTCCGGCGCGCTCTCCTTCTCCAAGAGGAACACGTTGCCGACCTGCGCGCCGCGGTGGCGCAGCATCGCGCCCTGGAAGGTCTTCCACCGGATCAGGTCGGGGTTGAGGCGGCGCGAGCGGACGAAGGCGGGCAGGTCGGTCAGGCGTATCGGTCCCGACAGGTCGCGGAAGTGCTCCCAGAGCTTTGGCCCTTCCGGCCACGTCAGGAACGAGGTGTGCTCTTCGGCGGTGAAGCCCGAGCTGAGGAAGTCCTGCACTCCGCCCGCCTGGTCGAGGGTGGTGATCACGCCGCAACGGGCGCCGGTGAGCACCCGGGCGCTGTCGACCACCTCCTGCAGCACGGTGGTCAGGTCGAGGGTCGCGTTGATGCGCAGGACCGCCGCGTTGAACGCGGCGATGCGCTCGCGCAGTGTCCGGGGCTTCTGCGTCAGGTCGTCGGTGTTCACCGGTGGTCCCTTCCTCCCGCGTCCGCGCCCGACGCTGCCGTCGCGAAGACGGGATCAGCACATAGGTTTCTCTGAGGATACCTATTATGTCAATACGGATGCTAATCGTTTACGCAAGGTGGCGGTGCGCAAGGTGATGACGGTGTGCGAGGAAGCGGCCGGCCGACGGCGGGGCGCTACGGGTGCGGCTCCATCGACCTGGGCATGCGGTAGCCCACCCCACGCACGTTGAAGATCCAGGTCGGTCGGGACGCGTCCTCGCCGAGCTTGGTGCGCAGCTTCTTCACGAAGTTGCGTACCAGGTTGATGTCCCCCGTCTTCTTCCCGCCCCAGGCGTGGCGCAGCAGCGCCTCGAAGGTCGTGACCCGGCCCGCGTTGCGCGACAGCAGCCGCATGATCTCGTACTCCGTCGGCGTCAGCGGCACCTCGTGCCCGGCGACCGTAACCCGCCGGTCCTCGTAGTGGATGGCAAGCTCTCCGAGCACGAACGGCTCCGGGTCGGCGTGCCGGCGCAGCGCGGCCTGCACCCGCGCCGTGAGCTCCGTGGCCGAGAACGGCTTGACGATGTAGTCGATGGCGCCGCTTTCCAGCGCCCGCGCGATGGTCTCGTCGCGTCCGTAGCCGGAGATGAAGACCACCGGCAGGTCGGCGAGCTCGTCGATCTGCTCCATCAGCGCGATGCCGTCGGTGTCGGGCAGCATCAGGTCCAGCAGGACCAGGTGCGGCTGCTCGGTGCGGATGATGTGGGACAGCTCCGTGTGGTCGCCGGTCACCAGCGGCTCGTAGCCGGCGCCCGCCAGCGCGTGGCGCACGAAGCGCAGCGTCTGCGGGTCGTCGTCCACCACCAGGACGCGGGTCGGCTCGGGCGATTCCGCCGGCGGGTCCGACAGGCGCTCGCCGGCGGCGCCCGGTTCGGTGTCGCGGCTCCGCTCGGCCACCGGCAGCGTGAAGGTGAACCGCGCGCCCTGCCCGGGGCCGCCGCTCTCGGCGCGGATGCGGCCCCCGTGCGCCTCCACCAACCCCCTGCAGATGGCCAGCCCGAGACCGGTCCCGGCCGGCGTGCGCCCGCCACTGGCGGCGCCCTGGCCGGTGTACTTGTGGAACAGGTGGGGCAGATGTTCGGGCGCCAGCCCCCGGCCCTCGTCGGCGACCCAGACCGCGACGTGCACGACGTCGCGCACGGCGCCGACCCGGATCGGCGAAGACTCCGGCGAGTGCCGCGCGGCGTTGGACAGCAGGTTGTTGAGCACCTGCTCGATGCGCCGCCGGTCGGCCATCACCCGTGGCAGGCCCCGCGGCAGGTCGATCAGCACCGTATGTCGCCCGCCGCCCGACAGGAACGTGTTGCGCGCCCGGTCCACCAGCGCGGCCACCTCCGATGGCTCGGGCGCCACAGACAGTGTGCCCGCGTCGATGCGCCCCGCGTCCAGCAGGTCGCTGATGAGGCCGCGCATGCGATCGGCCTGGTCGTGGATGATCCGGTAGAACTCGTGCCGCTCGGCCGGGTCGAGTTCCTGGCCCGCTTCCAGCAGCGTGGCCGCCGAGCCCTTGATCGAGGTCAGCGGCGCGCGCAGCTCGTGGCTCACCATGCCCAGGAACTCAGCGCGCAGCCGCTCCAGCTCGTCGAGCGGCGCCAGGTCCTGCATGGTGACGACCACCGATGCGACCGCGCCGTCCTCGGACCGGATCGGCGTCGAGTTGACCAGGGTCCTGACGCTGCGCCCGTCGGGGACCGAGAGCACGATCTCCTCGGCGCGCACCGTCTCGCCGCTGCTGAGCTGCCCTGCCAGCGGGTACTCGGCGAGGGCGATTTCGCGCCCGTCGGCGCGCCGGCAGGTGACCACCTCCTGAAGCTGCTCCAGCGGGCGGCCTGCCATGCGCAGGTTCTCCAAGATGCGCCGCGCCTCGCGATTGAACGATACCGGCTGGGCGCTGTCGGCATCGAAGACAAACACGCCGACCGGCGAGGTCTCCACCAGCGCCTCCAGGTCGGCCCGCGCGCGCTGCTCGTCGCGGTGGGTGCGGGCGTTGGCGATCGCCGTCGCCGCCAGCGAGGCGAACAGGACCAGCACCTCCTCGTCCTCGTCCGTGAACTCCGGAGACTCCTCCTTCTCGGCCAGGGACAGGTGGCCGACCTGCACGCCGCGGTGGCGCAGCGGCGTTCCCTGGAAGGTCTTCGAGCGAATCAGGTCCGGGGCGTAGCCCAGCGAGGTGACGAACGCCGGCAGGTCGGTCAGCCGTATCGGTCCCGGCAGATCGCGGAAGTACGCCCAGAGCTTGGGCCCGTCCGGCCAGGCCATGAACTCCGCGTGCTCTTCGGCGGTGAAGCCGGAGCTGACGAAATCCTGAACCCCGCCCGCGTCGTCGATAGTGGTGATCACGCCGTAGCGGGCGCCGGTGAGAGAGCGTGCGCTGTCGACGATCTCCTGCAGGACGGTGGTCACGTCGAGGGTCGCACTGATGCGCAGGATCGCGGTGCCGAGCGCGGTGATGCGCTCGCGTAGTGCCTCCAGTTCCTGCTGCGGTTCGTCGGCGTTCACCGGTGATCCCTCCTCCCGTGTCCGCGCCGGCGAGACTGTCGCGAAGGCGGGCACGTCGACAAGGACGTTACTCAAGAGATATTTATGGCGTCAATACGGATGCACGTCGTTTATACAAGGTCGCGCGGCCGGTACGCACGCCGGTGTCCGCCAGCGGCCGGACCCTGCGCAGGTCCCACTGGGACCCGGCGATCGTCGAGAGGATGACCCCGGAGCAGCGCGCGGTCATGTACGGGCCCAATTCCGGCCACGCCACTTCGGTGCCGGAGCTGACCGTGGACGCCGACGGCACGATCCGCGCGGTTCGCATTCAGCGGTAGGCGATCACCAGCTCGATCCCCTCGACGCGCAGGCGGTCCCGGCCGTCCAGTCGGTCGAGCGCCACGTCGATCCGGTTCTCGCCTTGCATGACGGGAATGTCGCGCCAGGTCAGGGTCGTGGTGGCGGGCAGCTCCAGGCGATGGCCGCCGTCGAGCCCCCGGCCGTTCAGCGACACCGAGGCCGCTCCCTCCGGGACGCTCCCCGCGCAGGTGACCCGAAGCCACGTGTCGGCCAGCGCCTGGTCGCGACGGGCTGACTCCATGTCGTCGCCCACGTGCAGCGTGAACGACCGGCTCTCTCCCACGGCATCCAGCTCGCAGGGAAGCTGCAGCTCGCCGCCCTGCTCGGGGGTCCTGAGCAGCATGTCCACGTTCACGGTGTAGCGCTTATTCCTGCGCTCGATCAGGCGCGGGTCCTGGATCTCGCGCAGGAGCTGGACCTCGTCCGGCGTATACGACGCCTCGCCGCGCGCCATTCGATGACAGTCGTAGTTGAACAGGTAGATGGAGCTTGCCCCCTGGTGCCAGAAGCTCGATGCCGCGGCGTACAGCATGTCGTTTCCGGCGTAGCCGTACCCCTTGGCCGACCGCTCCAGGCCACCGCCGATCCGGCACGAGGTGCCGGCGGCGATCTCCGTGAATGCCGCGATCTCGGCCCCCATCTCCAGGTAACCGCCGTTCATGGGGATGATCAGGTCGGCCAGTTCCTCCCGTATCCAGGTGGGGACGTCCAGGCCGATGCGGCGGCAGCCTTCACGGGTCGCCGGCACCCGCAGCATGAGCGTGAACGGCCGTTCCTTGCGGCGTGCGATCTCCGCGGTGCCGGCCCTGACCTTGCGCATGAAGTCGGTCATCAGCGGCATGCCGGCGCCTTCCTGCCCCTCCTTGAAGAACCAGCGCCCGCGCTGGAAATCCATCTCGAAGCCGTCGATGTGGTAGCGCTCGCAGGTCTCCAGGATCAGGCCGAGCTTGCGCTCGCGTACCTCCGGGAGCGCATAGTCGAACGCCCAGGTGAAGTCGTCCTGGTCATACCCGTAACCCGCCACGGTCGGATAGGGCGAGCCGATCAGCAGCTCGCGATGCTCCTTCTTGAAGATGCTCCGGAACGCGCCGAAGCGCTCGGTGTCGTCCTCGTGGATGTCGTTCATGCGTAGCGCGGGCCAGAACTGCATGCCGCGTTCGTGCGCCCTGGAAGCCAGCAGCTCGATGATGTCGACGCCCTGGTCGAGCAGCGCCCTGGTGCTGTCGGCCATCCACTTGACCCACTCCAGCCCCTCGCCTTCAGGCCACTCGGTCACGTCGGCGCCGTAGACGTTGCCGAACGCGGTGCGGTGGGAGAAGGTCTCGTCCCCGCGGCCCATCGAGTTGGTGAACACCTCGACCGCCGTGTCCGTGACCTCCTCGACGTCCCGGCACGCCTGCTCCGGCGTTATCGGCGGCGGAAAGGTGATAAACGTCGTCGAATCGCCATCGGAGTTGTAGATCAGGCGAGGAAGCTCGCGCGCTCGGTCGTCGGTCCGGTCGTCCATGACATGCTCCTGTCGGCGACCGGCAGCCTATGCGGCCCGGCCGCCCTCTGTATACGGTCGCCGCGTACGACAGGGGTGATGATGGCGAGTATCAGGGACATCAGCGTCGCCGGTAGCCGCTACGCGGCGGAGGTGCCCGACACGCTGGACCTGGCGGACCGCGCCCGGCTGGCGGTCCCGGCGTTGACCCGGCACCTGAGCCCGGAGGCCGACTACGGCGTCGGCGACGACGCCGGAAGCCTCTACCTGGCCGCGAAGTTCGCCGAGGCGCTGCCGATGGTGCGCGCAATGAGCGGGGACGACGCCGACCTGGACGTGGAGCAGGCGATGATGACGTCGCTCGTCTCCCTCATCGGTGAGGACGGGCTGCTCTACACGCCGCCCAACACCCCGGCGCGGCGCGGCGGAGCAGCCGACGGCAGGGAGTACGCGGAGACGGACGAGGCGCACACCAGCGCATACGGCAACGCGCGGATGATCCCGGCTTATTCGCGTAGGAGTGGAGAAAAAGTAGGCGCGTCCGCCGATTTGCAGTAGAGTCAAGCTTCCCCACCGG
>JAPPKD010000315.1:0-6410 GCA_028820215.1 Spirochaetaceae bacterium
GCCGCCTGGACCCGGATGCTGGAGTTCTTTGAGCGCCAGCTCTCGGGCTGACGCCCCAGTTCAGCGGCTGACGCCGGGGCGCGGCGCCCCCCTCACTAGTCGCTGGTCGCTAGTCCGTGAACTGCACGTCGCCCTGCGCCGAGCGGTTGGCGAGACCCCGTTCAAAGGTGAGGGCCAGGCCGAGCCTGCGCTCGCCCTCGAGCTGCAGCGTGACCGTGTCCGAGGTCTGCTCGCCGCTCAAGCTGACGTAGTGATGTTCCGTGAGCACGCCGTCACGGCGCGCGGTCACCAGCATTGTTGCGCGGCCGCTGGGGATGCAGTCGAGCCTGACCTCAAAGTCGACCGACGCGTCCGAGCGGCTCGCGGTCGGGCTGCTGATCAGCAGCGTCGGCTCGCCCACGCAGGCGCTCAGCACCGGCGTCACGGGCTGAACCACGACCGGCGGATCATCGTCGTCCGACACGGTCACCGTCGCCGTCTTGGGTGTGCCCAGGTCGTAGTCGGCGCCGTCGACCAGCGTCGCCGTGACCGAGCCGTCCGCTTCGTCCGTCTGATCGCCGGTCGTCGCGATCGTCAGCGTCACGCGGCCCGAGGCCGGAATTGTCACTGTCCGATTGCCCGCCGCGACGCCGTAGTCGCCGACCGCGGCAATCGTGACCGTCACATCGAGGTCGGCCGCCGGCGCCGGACTCGCCGTCAGCGTGAACGTCACACGGCCGCCCTCGCTCACGCCGGCGCCGCCCGCGATGCTCACGACCGGCGTCTGCGGCGGCGGATCATCGTCGTCCGATACCGCGACCGTCGCCGTCTTCGACGCGCCCAGGTCATAGGCTGCGCCGTCGACCAGGGTCGCCGTGACCGAACCGTCCGCTTCGTCCGTCTGGTCGCCCGCGGTCGCGATCGTCAGCGTCTGGCTGCCCGAGGTCGGGATCGTGACCGTCCGCGAACCGGCCGTAACTCCGTAGTCTCCGACGGTCGCAATCGTGACCGTCACATCCAGGTCGGCCGCCGGCACGGGACTCGCCGTCAGCGTGAAGCTGACGTCGCCGCCTTCGCTCACGCCGGCGCCGCCCGAGATGCTGACCACCGGCGGCGGCGGATCATCGTCGTCCGATACCGCGACCGTCGCCGTCTTCGACGCGCCCAGGTCATAGGCTGCGCCGTCGACCAGGGTCGCCGTGACCGAACCGTCCGCTTCGTCCGTCTGGTCGCCCGCGGTCGCGATCGTCAGCGTCTGGCTGCCCGAGGTCGGGATCGTGACCGTCCGCGAACCGGCCGTAACTCCGTAGTCTCCGACGGTCGCAATCGTGACCGTCACATCCAGGTCGGCCGCCGGCACGGGACTCGCCGTCAGCGTGAAGCTGACGTCGCCGCCTTCGCTCACGCCGGCGCCGCCCGAGATGCTGACCACCGGCGGCGGCGGATCATCGTCGTCCGACACCGCGACCGTCGCCGTCTTCGAGGCGCCCAGGTCATAGGCGGACCCATCGACCAGCGTGGCCGTCACCGAACCGTCCGCTTCGTCTACCTGATCGCCGGTGGTCGCGATCGTCAGCGTCTGGCTGCCCGAGGCCGGGATCGTGACCGTGCGCGAACCGGCCGCGACACCGTAGTCTCCGACCGTCGCGATGGTGACCGTCACAGCAAGGTCGGCCGCCGGCGCGGGACTCGCCGTCAGCGTGAACGTCAGGTCGCCGCCCTCGCTGATATCGCTGCCCGCGGCGATGCTCACCACCGGCACGGCGCTCAGGGACGCCTCCAGCGCCGTCAACTCGACGACCACCTCGTCCCAGACGGGGCTCGAGTAGGTGTTCGCCATCTGCTGCGCCTCGGCGGCGGTCATCGCGCCGCCCACGACACCCGTGCCGCCGTGCTCGCCGAACGCGACCAGCACGCGCTGCCAGCGGTTGACGTGGGCCGTGCCGTGCTGCGTCTGCGCCGCCAGCGTCTTGACCGCCGCGACCACGCTCGGATCGACCGTGTAACCCGGCGGCGGATCATCGTCATCCAAGATGGCCACCTGGCCGCTGCTGGACGCACCCACGTCGTACTCGGTACCGTCCAGCAGCGTCGCACTGACGAACCCGTCAGCCTCGTCGGCCTCGTCGCCTGTCGTGGGAATCGTCAGCGTCACGCTGCCCGAGGCCGGGATCGTGACCGTCCGAAAGCCGCTCGCCACGCCGTAATCGCCGCTCTTGCCGATCAGCAGCGAGACGTTCAGGTTCTGCGTCGGCGCGGGACTGGCCGACAACGTGAACCTGGCCCCGGAGCCCTCGGTCACGCTGCCGCCCGCGGCAATGCTCACGACCGGCGTCTGCGGCGGCGCCGCCAGATCGTCGTCCGACACCGAGACCGTCGCCGTCTTCGACGCGCCCAGGTCATATGCAGACCCATCGACCAGCGTCGCCGTGACCGAGCCGTCCGTCTCATCCGTCTGATCGTCCGTGGTTGCGATCGTCAGCGTCTGGCTGCCCGAGGTTGGAATCGTCACCGTTTGCGAGCCGGCCGTGACGCCGTAGTCGCCGACCGCCGCGATCGTCAGCGCCACATCCAGGTCGGCCGCCGGCGCGGGACTCGCCGTCAGCGTGAACGTCACGTCGCCGCCCTCGCTCACGCCGCTGCCGCCCGTGATGCTGACCACCGGCGTCGGCGGCTGGTTCTGACTGTTCAGGTAGTCCGACGCCTGCTTAAACGGACTATCCGGCCACTGCGCGGCCTTGGCGTGAATCTCCGACTCCGGCATCGCCGACTCGCCGCTGTGGTAGCCAATCGCCGCCAATACCCGGTTCCACTTGAGAATGTGAGCAGGATTGCCGCGCACCAGATCGTTGGCTGGATTGTCGCGCACGTCGATCAGCAAATCGACGACCGTCTGGTAATCGGCGCTGGACGGCGCGTCGTCGTTGTCTGCGATGTCGACGCTCGCCGACGAAGGCGTCGCCGGCGTGTTATCGGGACCTGACAACACGGACGCCGTCACCGAACCGCCAGGCTCATCGACCTGATCGTCAGTGGTGGGCAGCGTCAGCGTCGCAGTGCCGCTCCTCGGGATCGTGACTGTCCGCGCGCCGGCAGAGACTCCGTAGTCTCCGCTGACCGTGACAAAGACATCCACAACAAAGTCGGCCTCCGCCTTCGGCGACGCCGTCAGCGTGAAGGTCGCGTCGGCGCCCTCGGTCACATCGGCGCCGGCAGTGATACTCACCACAGGCTTGGTCTCGTCATCCTCGATCTCAACCGTGATCGCGGCCGGATCCGCCACGCCTCGACCGCCGCTCGCCGCGGCCGAGATCTTGAACTTCTTCGCCGTCGCCGTGCTTAACTCATAGAGAGCATTTTCTACCGACGAGAATGCCGCAACACCTGTACTACTCGTCGCGCCTCCTGCGATGGTCAGCGTCGCGTGGGTGAGAATCGATCCGTCCGCCGCGACCGCCGGGGCGATTGGCGTCGCGCTGAGACTCAGCGTGACTGATTCCTCAGCCGCGTGACTGAGGCTGGCCGTAATCGTGACGGAGTCGCCCTCAGCGACGGTTGCCGACGACGTCTTGAGCGTCACCGTGGGGACCGCCTCGTCGTCGGCGATGGTCACGCTCACCGGATTGCCGGCCCGCTTGAAGCCCGCCGGCAGTGCGCCCAGGCGCACGACGAACGTCTCCGCACCCTCATACACCGTGTCTTGCGTAATCGCCAGCTTTGCTGTTGCCGATGTCGAGCCGGCGGGAATCGTGATCGACGCGAGCGCACCATAGTCCGCGCCGGGCAAACCGACTGGGGTGGTGTTACTGTCCGCGAACTGCAACGGGATAACCAGATCCGCCGCTAGGGGGTCGCCATCCACTGCGACGCTCAAGCTGAGCTCGCCGCCCTCGGCCACGCTGAGTGGGGCGGCGCTCAGGCGGACGGGCCGTCCAGACTCCGCCTTGTGACCGTACACGACCAACTTGAATGCTTCGATTTCCTCGTCGATACCCTGCATCTGCGAGCACAAAATGCTATGCAGCGCAGAGACCTGGTTGCCGCAGACGGTCACATCCGCATCATGGCGACGCACCTTGACCTTCCAGGCGCCCGACCCGCCTTCCCCCAGATGCCGATTCGAGCCGAAATGGAATGTCCCGATCCATGAGCAGACGATGCTGCGGCAGTTCAAGTATTCTGGCGCCAACAATGATTCTGTGCCCGACGGAGAAACCAGCGTCCAGCGATATGCGCGCAGATCAAAGATGTCAGCCGTGATCGAAATGGTGACCTGCTCGACAAAGTCGATCGTCGTGGTGACATCCGCCGTCAGTACAATCTCGTTGCCATAGGTTGGCAAGGCCGCCACGGTGCTGGAAGCGACTGCGGCCGACTGCTCGGCCGGCAGCAAGCTCCAGTTGCTCGCGGCTTGCACCGCGGCCGACGCATCAACCGTGCCGAAACCGTATTCATTGTTGAACGAATACTTCTCGCCGCTCGAGCCATACTTGTCCCCTGCGCTGACCCAACCCGGGTTCGTCGGATCGTTCTTCTGCGCGGTGTTGGCCAGGATCAGCTTCACGTCGCGCCAGGTCAGGTCGCTGTTCGCGCTGCGCATCAGCGCGATCACGCCGGAGACGATCGGGGCGGCGGCGCTGGTGCCGCCGAAGCTATCCGCGTAGTACTCAGCGCCGACCGTGGTCAGGATGCCCGGATACCTGCCGCTGGTGTCATTCGAGGGGGCGCAGACCCAGAGGCTGGGCCCCTGCTCGGAGTAGTCCGCTGCCACTCCGTACAGGTTGACGGCGCAGGTGGCGATCACGCCGCGATGATTGTTCTGCTCGTCTAGCGTCGCCCAATCTGCGCCGATAAACCGGCCGCCATTGCCGGCGGCAACTACGTACAATGAGCCCTTGCCGCCGAAACCGGAGCTCAGCCCTTCCTCAACCGCGCGCCGCCAGCCATCGCTTTTCCGCGCGATCCTGACATCATCCCCGGGGCCAAAGCTCATGTTGTAGGCGGCAACTGTTTCCTTGTTCAGCGTCAACGCAGCGATCTTGTTCGCGCTCGATTGCTCATCAAGGAAGTTGTAGTTGACCAGCGTCGCGCGCGGCGCGACGCCGCGGCCGCCGACGGCGTTGTCGCGAGCGGCGATCACGCCCGCCACCGCCGTCCCGTGGTAGGAACCGCGCTTCGTCGGATCTTCACCGGTGCGGCCGCCCCAGTGCTTGGTGCGGGTTGCGTCAACGTTGTCCTTGAGGTCGGGGTGCCCCCCCCTCCCACGTATGATCGATCACGGCGACCGTGACACCCGCACCCATCGTCGTTTCCCAGATGTTGCCTAGATTGATATCAATCGTCGGGTCCTTGCCATCGAAACGACAATTGGTGTCCGCATTCAGGTGCCAGAGGCAGCCCGACAGCGCGTCGGGGTATTGCTTCCAGTCGCTGCACCGCACGTGCGCAAGGCGCGTCGCCCAGGAAAAGCTGTTCGCTTGCAACTCCGGCGCCTCCGACAGCGGCGTGTAGAGGTTGGGCACGGCGCTGTCAACGCCCGGCTCCGATGCCAGCGCATCGGCCAGTTGCAGGGTCTCGAGGTCGGAAGCCGTGCGGATCAGATAGGCGTTGGGCAGCTCGCCGAGCGGTTCGACGCGGTCGCTGGGAACGTTGTGCCGAGCCAGGATGGCGCTGATCTCGCTCTCAGTAAGGTGCGCGGCGAAGAACACGTTGACGCCGCCGACGAGCAGGAACAGCTGGCCGCCCTGGGAGGCGAACCAGTTGCTCGGCGTGGCCGGTGTCGTGCCCGCGGTGCCGTTCAGCCCGTCGACGCCGACCGCCGGCGCGTAGGCCTCGCCCGCGTTCGCGGCGAGCGCATCCAGGTCGATGCCGCCTGGTGGTCCGTCGCCGTCCACCAGCGCATGGGGCGCGCCGGACGACGGCAGCAGGCGCAGCTCGATCGCTCCATCGCCGTCGCGCAGGCGGTAGACGCCGTCGGGGCCGAGATGGTCGAGCACGCTGACCGGTCCGCTCGGCTCGCCCAGCGGCGGCGCGTCGAGTTCGGTCTCCGCGATCAGCCCCTGCTCCACGCCCAACTGGGGCGCGGGCTCGGTGATCTCAATCGTCCACTCGCCCAAGAGCGCCTCGCCGCTGCAGTCGGTCTCCGAGCGGCAGAGCTGGACGCCGAAGGTCTCGCCGCCCTCGGCCTCCTGATCGGCGTGCGCGACGACGCTGAACTCGATCGCGCCGCCCGTCTGCCGAGTCACCCGCGCCGCGGCGCCGGGGCTGACCGCGACACCGTTGTCGCCGCGCAGCTCAATGTCGTCTGCGCTCGCCGTGTACGGGTCCCCGAACGGTTGCAGGTGGAGGAAGTGCCCGCCCGCCTCGGGCGCGTGCACAATCCGCAGCACCGCGGTCTCGCCCTCGCTGACGACCGAGGACTCCAGCTGCGC
>JAPPKD010000315.1:6510-11347 GCA_028820215.1 Spirochaetaceae bacterium
CAATCCGCAGCACCGCGGTCTCGCCCTCGCTGACGACCGAGGACTCCAGCTGCGCAGCCGGGGCCTGCGCGGCGGCCTGCGCGCCGAACCCGCCCCACAGCGCCAGCGCCAGCCCGAGCAGCGACAACGCGAGTACGCCGCGCCCCCATGCGGCGCGGCGCGCTTCGCTCGACAGGATCCATCCCGGCCGCCCGAACGGAGACCGATGGTCCGGGCGAGCCGAATCGCCTCGGCAGGTCATGTGCACATCATATTGCCTTCGCAACCGGGTCTGGCCGTCACCGGCCAGCCGTGCCCGCCACGCCCGCAGTCGGCCTCCGCAGAGCGGCGCGCTCGGTGGACGGCCGCCCGCTCCGCTCGCCGCCCGCGCCGTTCTGTCAGGTGCCCGGATCGGCGGCCTCTCGGCTTCGCCGAACGCAACCGAGCGGTAGGCTGGATTGGCAATGAATGCCGAGGATGACGTGTCCCTGCCGCTGAGACCGCTGGCGAACCGACGGCGTGTGTGCTTGGCGACCCTCGCGCCGCTGCTGCTGGTGCTGGCGCTCGCGGCCGCGGTCTTCGCTCAGGGCGGCAATCAGCGCCTCAGTGCGGCGGCCCCCGGCGCCGATCAGCCCGTCCTCCAGCTCACCTGCCGGAGCGTGGGTGAGTTGATCGGCTGCAAGTTGATCAGCTCGCGCGCACTTGCCGAGGATGAAGGCGTGCGCTTCGTCCTCGCGCGCGGCGCCGAGACGCAGCTCATCGTTGCGACCCGCCAGACGAACCGCGTCTTCCGCTCCAGTTCGTCCTGCGGCCAGCGCGAGGGCCAATGCTACGTCTTCTCGTTCACCCCGGAAGCGGATGGCGGCGGAGACCTCTCGATCACCGAGGTGACGCCGATCGTCTCGGGCGTTGAACCACCGACGACGGCGGATACGTCGCCGACGGACGCCGGCACAGCAGAGCCTCAGCCACCGCTCAGGACGCAAGCGCAGGTCGAGCCGCCGCAATCCATTCCGGCCACGGAGGGTGAGACCGCGACGGTCGAGCAGACCGGTCAGACGATCACGGCGGACCAGCCCGACGCCGTCACTGCCCAACCAGTGCAAGCACAGGTCGAGCCGCACCAGTCCACTCCAGCCACGGAGGATCAGCCTCACACCGTCGTGGCCCGAACGACGCCGGAACCGGTCGCCACCACCGACGGCGACCTGGTCGAGACGCCGCAACTGTCGCCCGAGGAGATCGCCCGCCGGCAGCGGGAACACGAACAGCGCATGGCGGAGGCCCAACAGGAGCTGGACGAAGTCAACGCCGAGATTCGCAAGCGGCAGGAGGAAGGCGACTGGCCGGAGCGCGATCCCGACACTCCCGAAGATGTGCTCTCGGACGCCGAACTCGAGGCGGAGCTGGCCGTGCATGAAGAGCTGCATCGGCAGCGGCAGGCGGAGCAAGAGGCGGAACGGCAACGGCAGCGGGAGAACCGCTTCCCCTCGCATCCCGGCGAGGACAGCGAGATCGTGGTCCTCGACTTCCCCACCGAGAACGAGGAAGGCGACCTCCCGGAGGGCGCCTTCCAGGAGTGGACCGTCGAACTGCACGCCCTGATCGAGGCCGGCCAGCCCTTCCTCGTCTGCGACCACAACGAAGTCGCAGACGACGGCGGCCCGCTCTGCACCTGGGAGAACCAGTAACCCCGGGGCCCATCCGACCGGTCAGACGGTCGCCCCTGCCCGGCAGGTCAAGGCGCCATGCACCCCGGCGCCGCGCCGAGTCGGGCGGCGCAAGCGGTGCTCCTCGTCCAGCCAACATCCCCCGCGATCAGACTCCACCATCGGTACAGACGCCGCCGGCGTCGGCGTTGCCTCGAGCCATCCGCTCGGGACGATCTCGAGATCCAGCTGCTCGGCCCGCGGCTCAAAGCAGGAGCCCCGAACACAACGTCAGGCCTGCGCAGCCGGTGCTCCCGCGCGTCGCGCTCCGCCTCCCCCCACGACGGCCTGCGCGGACTGACGGCCGAGCCTGGTGCGCTTGACATTCCACCGACCGCCCCGGCCCAGCTCCATCCATCTGATCAACCCCCCACCCTTCGGTGCAATGCATCAGCGACGCATGACACCAGCTCTCTTGCGAACCGCCGCTACACTCGGGCGCAACCGATGATCGGCAGCATCCTCGTCACCATCGGACTTGCGCTCGACATCGTCGGGGTCGCACTGCTCTTGGCCGGGCCTCGGGTGCACCACCGCCCCTCATTCCTGGCCCTGGAACAGTCTGAGGATCCCGACCAACTGCCAACGCTGCGCCGGTGGTGGTCGACGCTCGGGCCGCTCGGCCTGCCCACCGTCTGCTCCGGCTTCGCCCTGCAGATGCTCGGCGCATGGAGTCAGTACCTGGCGCCGCACGAGCTGGGCCTGGCCATCGGAGTCACGGTTCCCGTCGTCTTCCTCACCGCGTGGCTGCTGATCCGGCAACTGCCGCACAGGGACTAGCTTGCGCATCGCCGCAGCACCTGCCACGCACCGCAGCCACATCATGCGCCGAGCACTCCACTCGCTCGTGGCGAGCGGTCCGGAGGCTGCCGCCTAGCCGCACGTCCACCGGGCGGCCGGCATAGGCGGCGGGCATCGAGTAGCTCGAGCCGCGCACCGAGATCCGCGCCTTACGGTCGACCGTGGCGCGCCGTGGGATGGTCAGGTCGAACGGTTCGGCGGGCAGCGGGCGCAGCGCCGGGCGCTCCGCCATCTGGCCGACCGTGGGCAGGCGGCTGCCGATATGATGCTCGTCGTCCAGACAGTCGGCGGCTTCCCGCAAGGCGTTCTGCTCTGCCAGGCTTCCCACCCGCGGCACTGGAACCAGGTGCCGGCGGCGAAAGCGCCTCACCTCGCCCTCAACCCCGCCCTTCTCGTAGGCGCCCTCGACTCCGGGTCTGCAGAAGAAGGCGTCGAAGCCGAAGTGCGAGCGCGGGGCGGTGAAGCGGTCGCTCTCGATCCGATCGCGCCCGGCCGGAGTGAGAGAGCCGCATGACGAACATCGAGAGCTCGGTCGGCTCGCCATCGAACTCGGCGCTGAACTGGCCGAAGTCGACCTCCGCTTCCGTACCCGGCGGATCGGACTCGGCATCGCCGCCTGCCAGCGCTGCCAGCGTGTCCCCTGCACGGCCGCCGCCGCGATGGTCTACGAACTCGCCGAAGCCGCCGACGAACGCCAGCACTCGCGCCTCGTCGCCCGTTACGGCGGGCTCGGCCTGGATGAGCTCAACGACATCCACCTCGACCCGCACGGCGCCGAACTGCTCTTCCAGATCCTGACCGAGCGAGCGGAGCGTGTCTCCGTCGCCGTCGCCTCCAACGCGCCGTTCTCCGAATGGGGCCAGACCTTCGATGACCCCCGGCTCGCCGTCGCTGTCGTTGACCGCCTCACCTTCCGCGCCCACATCATCGAGACCGGCTCCGACTCCTATTGGCTTCGGCTCTCCCAGAGCGAGAACGGAGGTGAGCGACAACCCTGATCGCGAACGCTAGGCGGGGCCACTTCAGAGGATCAAACCGGGGCCAAATCAGATCATCACTCCCATCGGGCCAATGAGGTCCAGTGTGTTCTTCGTCGTGCCAGAATCACCCCAGCGACCACCAGAGCGAGACCAGCCGTTGCGGCAAATGCGCCGATTCCCGGCAACACCGAAACGCTGGCGAGCAATATCACTACTCCAGCGCCGAAGAGACAGCGTGCGAACGACAGGCGGCACACGGTCAGAGTTTCCACCTACCAGAATGCAATCCACAACAGCCAACCGCACCCCATCACCGCTGCCACGGCAAACACCATCATCCGCTCTCGGCTGCGCTCCAGCAGGAAGCCAATAGCGAGCATGGGCGCGGCAACTGCTGCGATCAATCCTGATTTGAGGCCCAGGCCGTAGGCCGTCAAGTAGGAAGCCAGCATCGCCAGCAGGCCAGCGTTGAACAGCATCGTCCCCATGAGTTCCCGCACGGTGCCCATCCCTGTCCTTACCATTCGCGTTGAGTCGATCGATGGAAGCAACCCGCGCCGGGGAGACGCGGGCTACTTGCTCAGCCTCAGTGGACGAGGCAGTTGTGGGTGTAACGGAATCCAGCCATCCCACCTCGGAAGGCCGCACGGCCATAGCAGTCATAAGCGCCACCCGGCTTAGCTGTGACGCTGGCCCTGGACGCGGCCCTCGCGTCGGGCAATGGCCCGCAGTCGGCGTACCAGTTGGTGTAGTGCTCGCCGAGGTATCGGGTTGGAGTACTCGAGGTGCGTCGAGACTCGCTAACCAGTTCCCAGCCGCAGCCACCTTCCCAGTAGTCGGTCGTCAGTGATGGGTTGTAGATGCGGTTGAGGTCATATGACCAGGCCACTTTCGCGTAGTGCCAGAACAGCTTGATTCCAGGAACCGCGCCTGATCCGTAGTGCCATGCGGTGACCTGGGACCGCACAGCCTTATGCGACTGTGACATGGTGGCGCCGGCATCGCCCGCGCCTGTCGAACCAGTGGGACCGACTTCGATTGACGATTCCAGCTCGACACCAGCGCAGATGCCGATCGCCACGATCTCCACGGAGAGATCCAATCCTAACCTGACCGGGGTAAAGCTCACCTGGCAACCGTCGACCCCTTCAGATGGCGGAGTAGCGGTGACGCTTACCTGGCAGCCGTTCTCACCCGAGCGGTCACTCCGCTGACGCGGCCCTGAGTGATGGAGAGTGTCCCAGAAGTCAGTCCCTCGCAAGCCTGAGCGAGACCGGCCTCCTCTGCCGGACTTGCCGCCTGAGTGTTGATGGTGGTCGCCAGAAACAAACCGACCGCCACAATCGTGGCGGCCGCCAGCGTCAGTCC